>CAOKUK010000224.1 GCA_948472595.1 uncultured Eubacterium sp. | reverse complement strand
GAAGCTCGCCGTACAGGCTGTATTTTGCCTCGCCTGTGATTTCCACAACGCCCTTTAACAAGTCTTTCTTATAGGTGGCTTTCAGCTTAGCATCCCTTGGGATGACAATGTTCAATGGAGTGAAGTTCTCAATATCTGCATTTAACTGGGCATTCCCTGCTTTTTCCATGCAGTATACGATTGGGCCCCTCTGCAATGCAACCCTGCCAGTGTTTGCCACAACCTTCGGGTCGGCCTCTGTCTTCCTGATTTCCATTGGCATGTCAATGGTAACCACATCGCCCTTTGCCCATGTCCTGGTAATGGTGGCATAGCCTTTTTCTGCTGCGGCATTGACTGCCTTGCCGTTTACTTTGATGGTAACGTTCTTATTAGACTGCTCCTGTACCCAGCCCGGAATACGGATCTTCATGGCAAATGCCTTGGACTGCGCCGGATTCACCGTCAATTTCACTGCGCCGTTCCATGGGTAGTCTGTCTCCTGCTTCAGGCCAACCTGCGTCCCGCCTACGTTCACGGAGCCATCGCTTCCCACGAACATGTTTACAAATAAGTTATCTTTATGCACAGCGTACATATAGCCGCTCAAAGCTGCAATCGTCCTCATTAAGTTCGGCGGGCAGCATGCGCAGGCAAACCACTCAGAACGCCAGCTTCCGCTCTTAACCTCCAGCAAAGTGCTGTAATAGTAACGGTTGCCGTCTAAGTTTGTCCCTACCAAGATGGAGTTATACAGGTTCTTTTCCACCATGTCTGCATATTTGCCGTCTTCGTAGAGCAGGTTCATTCTCTGGTTCCAGTTAGCGGCAGCAATTGCTGCGCAGATTTCACAATAAGACTGGTCGTTCGGCAAATCATAGTCATCCCCATAGCCTTCGGAATCGCTGCTGGCCGTGGTGGTGCCGATACCGCCTGTGATATAAGTCTTCCGATTTGACACTGCGTCCCAAATCTTGTCTAAGCTCTGCAGGTAAGTAGCCCTGGTCGGATTGTTGGCGTCCATCATCGTGGCCACATCTGCAATGCCTGTGTAGAAATAATTTGCGCGCACGGAATGGCCCACTGCGTTTTCTGACTGGATGAACGGGGTCTTATCCTGGGAATAATTATTGCCCTTGTAGCCGCTCTCCCTCAGGTTCCGGTCTTCCCCGCGTCGGTCAATCAAAGTCTGCGCCGTGTCATAATATTTCTGGCCTGCGCCTTCACCTTCGTACTGCTCTGCCAATCTGCCGAATTTCACAAGAGCAAGCTCAATTTCCTCATGGCCTGGAACCTCATGGCGCGTCCCATTCGGCCCAAAGAGGGATACGATTTCATCTGCAAAACGCTTGCCTGCCACATAAAGCCTGTAATCGGGCTTGTTAATTCCTTCCCTGTAACGGGTATATGCCACAACGCCCTCCAGGAAATGGCCTGCGTTGTACATTTCATGGTTCGCAAAACTCTTCCAACGGTGTGTGCCGGGAGCCTCGCCGCCGTCAAAGGTTTCGCTCCTTAAGGTGAAGTGCGTGTCAATGTAGCCGTCTGCATACTGCACCTTCTCAATCTTCTCAATCCAGCTGTTCAGCTTGTCTTCTAACTTCTTACGCTGCTCTGCCATTTCCGGGCTTGTCTCATTCTGCGTTGCGGAAAGGGTATAGGAAATGGCTTCAATGCTCTTATAGATATCGGAATCCTGGAATACAAACCCCTGAAATGCCCCGTATTCCTCTCCGTTCAGCCTCTTGATGGCATTGTCAAAGTTCGGCTCGCCGCCTTTTACCTTGGCAATCTCTTCAATCGCCTTGTTCAAAGAAGTCATGGCGTTGGTATCCTGCTTGGGAGCCCAGAAATTATCGTTGAGCTGCACGTTCTCAAAGGTCACGCTGCTGTTGGACTCTGCTGCGTTCGCTGCCTTTGCCACTGTGATTTCTGCAACGGCGTCGTATTCCTTGCCATCGTATTTTGCCTTGCCTTTTACGGTAAATGTCTTGCCTACCTGGCTTGCTGCATAGCTTGCCGGATCTACCTTTTCCCATGTGACAGGAACCAGGCTGTCATTGAATTCTTCCCCAAAATCGAAATTAGGATTCGTGCTGCTCTTCAAAGACGGGGTCGGCGTGTCAAACACAATACCCTTTGCCACAACGGAATCCGGAAGGATGGGGGCGACGCCTGCTGCCGTAGATGTCTTGTAGGTGTCAATGCCTTGAAGACCTTCCACGCGGATGGACATCTCTGCTTCTTTGGAGACATTGCCCTTTGAAGCCTTCACCTTCAGGACTGCGCTTCCCGGCTTCTGCCCTTCCAAAGATACCTTAACCGCATTTGCAGCGCCTTTTATGGCCACAAAGCCCGCCGGGCTTACAGACCACTCATAAGTCACGTCGCCCGCCATCGAAGCCGGTGATACAGCAGCGGCATACTCTTTCGTGGCGCCTTCGCCAATTGCGCTGTCGCCATTAATGCTTACGCCCACTAATTCGCTCGCAACTTGTTCTCCAAACACTTCCCATTCACTAATGCCAATGCCAGTGGAAGCCTCCTCAGATTCTCGGTTAACCAAAAGGCGCAGGCTGGTGGTTTCCACTTCTTGGTCGAATTTCAGCGTGTTCCACACGCCATTCTCGCCATTCACTCCCCCAACTTCTATCCCTACGTCAGAAATCTTGTGCCAAGTCTCTCCATCCTTGTCCAAATACTGCACTTCTGCGGAAGACGGAAACGCCACTCCGCCACCATCAGACCACCACATCACGCGCATGCCGCTTATTTTGTAATAGGAATCCCATGTAAGGGCAACTGGCATGGGATATAAGTTTGCATCTGCTCCCCAGCAGTTCCAGCTTGTAGCTGGGTCGCTGCCTGCAAGTTTCCCATCATTAATGGCATCCGTGGTGATGCCCCACACATTTGTATGAGCTGCGCTTGCTTCCCCAGCCAGCGCCACATTCGTGCCCAAATCTTCATCCGCTTGGGCTGCCGCAACAGACCCTTCGCTGTCCTCTGCACCCTTCCTTTCTGCAGCCGCAACAGGCGCTTCGCTGTCTTCCGCCTCAGCCTCTTCCTGAGCTTCAGCTTCCGGCTCTTCGGCGTCTTCCGCTACTTCTTCGGCATTGGTCCCTGCTGCCTGCAGCGTCGTTGCCGGCACCATAGAGAAAACCATTGCCAGACTCAATACCAGAGCCAACATTTTCCGTTTCATCTTCATTACCTCCCAACCTTAAGATAAAATTGCCCAAGCTGCGCCTCCCCTGCCATCTTCCCCCTCAGAAATACGGCGGGAAAACCAGCCCAAAATTTTTGGTGTGTTTATTTTACCTGCAATCTTCTGGGAAAAAAAGAAGAATATTTTCTACTTAGGATAATATCTTAAACTTTAGTTTACATAAATAACCTATTTTTTGCGATATAAAACATAATCCTTTCCACATTTGGGTTTTACCCATTGATAATCCCCTGCGCAAAGAATATAATATTCCTGAAAAGCCACTTGATAAAACAAACGCTGGAATTCAGCGCCAAGAACAGAAAGAAGAGGCCAGATTATGCCAAAAGCAATTGACACCATTATTTTTGACCTAGATGGGACATTATTAGATACTTTAACAGATTTGACCAACAGCGTGAACTACGCCATGGAGCGTCAGGGCTTCCCGGTCCATTCCGAAGAGGCCGTGCGCCAGATGGTAGGGAACGGCATTTACGTCTTAATGGACAAAGCCGTGCCCGGCGGGCGGGAGTGCCCTGCATATAGCTCCTGCCTGAAGGACTTCCGGGAGCATTATGAGGTCCACAAGAAGGATTTCACAAAGCCCTTCCCGGGGATTCTGGAATTTCTTAAAAAGGCCAGCAAAAAGGGCTACCAGATGGCCGTGGTCTCCAACAAATTCGATTTGGCCGTCAAAGGGCTGTGCCAAGATTTCTTCCATCCTTATATAACGGCCGCCATTGGGGAATCCTCCCAGATTGCCCGCAAGCCTGCCCCAGACACAGTATTCGAAGCCATGCGGCAGCTACGGGCAAAGCCTGGGCAATGCGTCTATGTAGGGGATTCTGACGTGGACCTTGCCACCGCCCAGAATGCCGGCATCCCTTGCATCAGTGTAAGCTGGGGGTTCCGCAGCCGGGAATTCCTGTTAGAACACGGTGCAGGCTCCATCGCAGGCAGCACGGAAGAACTCTGGGAAACACTGGAAAATATGGCCTAATTCCTACGGGCTGTCCACTCCTGCCTCTGCGCATCCTTTGCCGCACAAGTCTCCCCGAGGCTCAGTTCAGCCCCCGGAAGCCCTTTCCGATAATCTCACTGCTGTTGGTAATCATCAGGAAGGCATGGGGCTCAATCTGCCGGATAAAATTACGCAGCTGCACCGCCTGCCCCCGCTTCATCACCGTCAGGATTACATACTTGGGGTGGTGGGTGAAGGTGCCCTCTGCCTGGAAAATCGTGGCGCTCCGATCCAGGTTCACGTGAATGAACTCACAAATCGGATCCGGGTCGTCACAGACAATGGTAAAATATTTACACAAATTGATATTCTCAATGGCGGAGTCAATCACTAAGGACTTGGCCATCAGGCCGCAAAAGGAAAACATGCCCGTCTGGATATCAAAAATAAAAAAAGCTGCCGCCGTAATGGACAAATCCACCAGAAAGAGAGCCGTCCCTATGTTCACCGTGCTGTGCTTCTGCAGCAGCACCGCCACAATGTCCGTGCCGCCGCCGCTGGCGCCAATATTAAACAGAATCGCAGAGCTTAAGGCAGGCAGCACAATGGCAAAAATCAAATCCAGCACCGGCTCGCTGGTAAGGGGCGCATGCAATGGGAACAGCTTCTCCAATCCGCTCAGCCCAACGGAAATCAAGACGCTGACATAAACCGTCTTCAGGCCGAACTCGCGTCCCAGGGAGGCAAAACCCAAGACCAGAAGCGCCATATTGATAACAAAGTTAATAGTCCCTGTGCTAAAGGGCGTGACTGCGCTTAAGACCACCGCCATACCCGTCACGCCGCCAAAAGAAAAGTTGTTGGGGAACTTAAAAAAATACA
>CAOKUK010000223.1 GCA_948472595.1 uncultured Eubacterium sp. | reverse complement strand
AACGGCCTGCCGCGGCACCTGTACCTGAAATAACATAACAATCCCAGCGGCCATGAAAGCGCTGGATTGTCATCTA
Organism: uncultured Eubacterium sp.; assembly: GCA_948472595.1. Taxonomy (GTDB): domain Bacteria; phylum Bacillota; class Clostridia; order Lachnospirales; family Lachnospiraceae; genus Petralouisia. The sequence continues at coordinate 5,023 of CAOKUK010000223.1, read as the reverse complement.
TTATGACAAACGAAGCAAAGGAAAAGCCAGTATCCGGCAAAGGCAATACGCTTGCCTTGCCAGGATTCTGGCTTTTCCTAATATCTGCATCTTGATGGAAGTTACTTCGCCTTCACAACAGAGCTGAATTCCCCGTTTACAATCTTCTTTCCCTGCTTTTCAAAGGCGCAGACTTTATAATACCACACGGAAGAGCCCTTCGGCTTCTTCTCCACATAGCCTTTCGCCGCCCCTTTCGTAAGCGTCTTGGCCAGTGTATACTTCCCATTCTTCGTGCGGCTCCTGTAAATACGGTATCCGCTTGCCCTTGGGATTTTCTTCCAGCCCAGCTTTACATTTTTGGAAACTACTTTCGCAGTAAGCTTCGGCGCCTTCAGCTTGGCTGTAGTCGCTGTGCAGAAGCTGCCATATACAGGCTGTTTATCCGCCCCTGTCACATAAGCCCGAACCTTGTAATACAGGGCTTTCCCCTTCTTGTGGGTAAGGGTTGCCGACACGGTCTTCCCGCTCTTTATGGTCTTCACACGGCTGTATTTGCCATTCTTCTTGTCGCTGCGGTAAATCTCGTAGCCGCTAGCGCCGCTGACTTTCTTCCAAGATATGGTTGCCTTGGAATCCGTCTTGTAATAAGCGGACAAGCCCTTTATTTTATCCGGCCCTACCGTCACCTTTACAATGGAACTGTACTTCCCATAGTTACGCACGCCGTTTGCCCCATTCTGGTATGCACGCATACGGAAAGCATGTGTGCTTGCATACTTATAGCTCTTGGAAAGCTTCAATGTGGACGGGCTTGTAAAACGCTTCACCAATGTATCTTTCTTTGTCTTTGTATTGTACTCATAGAGTTCATACCCGTTCGCCCCTGCCACCTTGCTCCAGGAAAAAGCAAGGGACTTTGACCCTGTCTTTGCCTTCACCGCCAGTTTGGGGGCCTTTAAGCTGGCAGGCGGCTGCTCTGCCTTTTTTACCAGGGCAGGCTCTGCGCTGTCCAGTTCTATGGATACTGCAGAGGTCCCATTGGCGTCTACATATTCTACAACCGGCTTCCCGGACCCGCCCGCCTGGCCTGTCATTTCCACTTTTATCTCATACTGTGCGCTGGTGGGCTGCAGAGCCAGGGCGCCCAGGCTTACCGTTTCGCTGCCTTTAAAAATATCTTGATCCTTCTTCCCAGAGAGGATGATGTCCACCAGATAGGAACCGCCCTCTTCCCGGGTAATGGCAGCATCCTGCACCGTGCTGCTGATTGCCTTGTCAAATGTAAAGGTTGGGGCTCCCATCGTTCCGCTGTTTGCCGCAGCGCGAAGCTGCAGGCGCAGGGACGTAACCGCCCCTGCCTTCCCTTCCGGAATGGTCAAGGATACAGACACCTTGTTGCCTTCCGCTGCCAGCTTCCCGCTATGGCTTCCGGCTGCATGGACAGCCATTGGCACAAGTGCGAAAAGAAAGAATGACGCCAACACCATTTTTATCCATTTTCTCATTTTTACCTCCAGTAGCGCATTGGCTACGCCAAAAGTTTATCGACTTGCCTACATAGGGAACCTGTTTAATCCGGGATTCTGCCCGTCAGGGTAATCTCCGGCAGGCTTTCAAACGCCGGGATGCTGATGACCTGCGTATCGCTGACAATACGCTCGCCTGCTAAGGTCAGCGCATCGTCCACACGGTACAGCTCGCCGCGCACGCCTTTGATTTTGCTAAGGGTCTCTTTATCCCATTGGCCAGGCTCTACATAATATACCCATGTGCCGTTGGATGTCTCGCCCAGTTCCCCATGTTCCGGAACCTCGGCAAAAATCACCTGGGCGGCATGGACGGCGTCTTCCTTTGCGCCAATGACATTGCCTTCCGTATCGTACAGGATGACCACATTATAAGCTGGGTTCCCTTTGTAAGTCCCAGTGAAAATCAGGGATCCTGCCGGGATGACATCTTCTGCTTTGTTCCCATATTTATAATCTTCCTTCAATTTGCCAATGGCTGGCTGGCCATCGGCTGCCGCCATAAACTCCAGATTGTCGCCGGACGGGCCGCAGATCTCAATTTCCCGGATGGAGACGCTGGATGTGCCGCCGGCCTCCTGGGCAGCCGCATCAACTGGGGTTAGCGTCAGCTTTACATACCTGGCATCGTACGTGCCGATAAAGTCTGTCCTCCGTTCGCCCTCTTCTGTAATCGAATCCATCCAAACCGTCTGTTCCCCTGTACCAGTGAGGCCTGTATAATCTTTCTTGGCTTCCGTCCAGGATGCGCCGTCCTGGCTAACCTCAACGGTCACCTGCTTCAAGGCGTCGCCAAGGTATTTCAGCGCCGTCACCTGCTCTGTCCTGTGCATGTCAATGGTAATGGTAGCCGTCCCTGTGCAAGTGCCTGTGTAAGTACCCGCCTCTGTCCTGTCATTATCCAGTACCCTCTCAATGCTGTTGACCTTCTTGCCTGGGGCAAGGCCATTGCTGTTGTAGCCGCCGTCAGGGTCTTCCTCATCCAATTCAATATTTACATCGTCTGCCGATACCATATCCGTCTCAATGGTCCAGCCTGATTTGTCCAGAATCCCTTCCGTCTGGATTTTAGCAGAGCCTGCATCCGCAGGGTTGGAATAATTCAGGTATTTATCCACAGCGCGCACTTCATATGACATAACCCTGTTGTTAATGGCATAAACCGTATCTGTGTAGACTGTGGACGCCGCTGTCTGAATGGGGGCAAACCCGACCACCTGGGTCTTCTTCTCCCCATTGGAAATCATGCTGCGGCTAATCTCATAACCCAGGATTAAATTCGCATCCTGGTCTGTCTTGATGTTAACCTTTACCTGGTTGGAGGCTGCCGACACGCTTGCCGTCACGGCATCCTTCCCTTTCACCGTAGGCGATTCCGGCGTCTCCGGATGATCCACACGGTAATCCCTGGCTTCCGGCGTCACATAATAGAGCGCCTTTGTCTCCGGATCCCCATATTTTGCCGCATAGTCTTTGGTGGCCTGGTCCGGAACCATACCCCAGCGTTCAAAGAACGGGAGGATATTCTTATTTGCCGCAGCACAGGACAGCCGCATCAGGTTCTGTTCTGAACCGCCGTTCAATGCAAGGCCTGCCTGAGGCGCTTTGGCCGGATTCCTGGAATAAGTGTCTACCCTGGCAAAGAACAGGTTGTCAAACTGCTCCTGGTATGCGCCATAGATATGCTGGTCGTCCTTCTGGTTATCATAAGCCAGATGGAGCTGCCAATACAACGCAAGCTGCGTAAATACGTTGGAGGCGCGGCCTATTGTGCCGGAAGTCACTTTCTTATATACATTTTCATATGTATACCGTTGTTTGCCTGTCAGAAGCTGGGCAAAGTAATTGTTGGTCACTTCTGCAACTGCATAAGTCCCCTGGTTGATGTCATGCCCAATCTCATGGGCAATCCCCCATCCGAAGCTGTTCATGCTGCTCTGGGCAGAAAGCACGGTAGAGCCGTATTCCACGCCGATATGGTTGCCGGCAGCATACATGAACGCGCCTGCAAACATCCGCATGTACCGAATATTCAAATGCTGGGAAGGCAAGGCATTATTGCCCTTGGCTGTCCCTGCGCTGTCGCTTAAGCCCTTATGGTGGTAAAACAGCGTCATGGCGTCTTCCATCGCCTTCAGGGCGTTATCCAGTTTCGCCACCTTATCCCCCGCATTCCGAATCCCTGCCCAAATCTGTGTCGCAGGCACAGAATACATCATCTCATCCATCATAATATCCGTAGCGTTCAGGATACAGTTGGTCTGGTCATAGTCATAATCTACGTTCTTGTTGCTGTTGCCTTTGTGGTTCTTCGCATGACCGTCTTCAATCGTGCCGACATAACGCTCCAGTTCCTGCACGTAATCCCTGATTGCCTTCGTCCGCGCATCCCCTGTCTTCCCATTGACAATCAATGCCGGGACATCGCTTGCCCCGCTGATTCGAATAGCGTATTTGTCCGTGGCGCTATTGCCGGTGTATGCAACATAGAGCTGCCCGCCGCGCTCAAAATCGTTGGAAGTAATCTGCGGGACAGTAATCTCATTCCGCCCTATCTTCAGGTTCACGGCTCTTGCAAGGGCGTTTGCCTCCGAATGGTGCTGGGTAAACACAAGCTGCAGGTTGGTGGCAGACCCTGTCCTCCTGGTATTGTGCCCCACATACACCAGGAGCTTCTCTCCCGCATAAGCGACCTTCCCAAGAGGCTGCCATGGGTTCAGACCCCCAAAGCCAAGATGTTTGTCTTTTTGTGCGGTCACCTGGTTATCCACCTCGAAGGACGGCGCCAAATTGGAATTTAAGATTTCCCTGGCCGTCTTGATTTCCAACTTTAATTCCTCATACAGGGGATGTTTCTCCCCGCTCTCTGCATCTACCGTTTCCAGACGGCTTTCCAACGACTGGATGGTGCTTTCTGTCACATCGCTGCGCAGGGTAGTGTGCATCTCATCTGTGTAGAGCCCCATGATTTCGTCTTCCAGGGAATCGTATTTATGGAAATGGATTTCCCCTACCATCATGTCAATCCTGCCGGAACCCCTGCCTAGGCTAATATGGATTTTATTCGCCGTAATCGTCTCATCAAACTTGATGATGTAATAAGGGTTATTGTGCACATCCCTTCTCTCCAGCAGGCGGATGCCTACAATCTTCTCCTGTTTCGGATTCTCCGACGTCCAGTAACCAATCCTGGCATATTGGAGCGCACCCTTCTGGTTTGCCGCCGCAAAGGTAATGTAATTCATCTGGTAATCCTGGTCAAGGGTGACTGTCATCCCACGGTCGTTGGCTGGATAAGCCACGCCATCGTCCCAGTCATTCTTCATCCAATAAGAGGCATAGTCGTCGTCCACAATACCCCAAGCGCTGCGCGCCCTTTCATCGTCGGTATCTAAGGGGCTACTTACCATTTTTGCCCCGCCATGCCCGCCGAAGACAGCGTCCGTGATATGCGCAGTTACCTTCCCTTGCCCATTGGATGTATTCAAAAGCATATAATTCGGAAGCTGGGGCAG
>CAOKUK010000222.1 GCA_948472595.1 uncultured Eubacterium sp. | reverse complement strand
TGGCAGCAATTGATCCATGGCCACCTTCAAATCGGCTGCGGCTTGGTCAATTTCTTTTTGTGTGGGAACCTTCGGGTCATTCTGAGACACTTTCTTAGCGCTTGCTTCTGCTTTCTTAAATGTATTCCAGGACAAACGGGTATATACCGTGTACTCATGCTCCGCCCACAGCTTCTGCCCTGTATTTTCCGGGTTCGACAGCTTGGCCGCATTGGCAAGTTCCGTTTCCAGAGCCTTCCTGTCCAATTCCACCAGGGTATCCATGGCATAGCCAATCCCAAAGATATGGTCTGCCGTCGCCTTGGCTGTGTAGTCCGCAGCCTTCACGTAAGCTTCCGCCGCTGTCACAAGCCCGCTCAGCTTGCCATAGCTTTCCGGCGTGTAGGAGGCCTCTGCCATTCCTTTGGCCTCTGCGATTTTCTCATTCAATTTGGAAATGTCAACCGCCTTGGCTTCCATCTTCTGAACCTCAGCATCCACATTGCTGATGGCGGCTTCCAATTCCTCTGCCATCACTTCCCCGCTCTGGTATACAGCCAACGCTGCTTTCAGAGCTTCCTGCATAGCGGCTGTGCTTTCGTCTGTATACAATCCGCTTTCTGTCCTCGCTATGGTCTCTGTAATCTTCTCAAACAGAGGAGTCTTATCCACGCCTGTATTCTCATTCGGCGCTGGAATATAGAAATAAGTGGTATAAGCGGGAACGCCTGCAAAATAATGCGGGATGAATGTCTTGGTAGACGCTTCGCCGCCGGACGTCCCCGGCGCCACCTGCACGCTCATGTTGTTCACATTACGGGTTGGCCCTTCATTCCTTACGCCGCCTGTCATAGTCGCGCGTTCATTGATGATGACATTCGTGCCTTCCCCTGCGGACATATAGGAATCCAATTCTACCCTTGATAAGGACTTCACTTCTGTAGCCGCCATTACCAATGGGCCGTTCATCAAAGACCCATACCACTCGCCGTCGCATTTCCCTGGCAGATAGTCCACATTAAAGCCATAAGGCATGGTAACCACTACCGTATCCGTATTCGACCATTTCCTTACGCCTGTGGAGACATAGGAACTTGGCTCATAGCTGTCTGCGATGGACTCGCCGTTCAGCTTAATGTCAAAGTCCTTCGTGGCCCAGTAGGGAACCCGGAACTTCATTTCAAAGTTTCCTGTCTTTGGACCGACCGTCACACTGAAAGTAGATTCCTCAGAAGGGAATACACAGGACTGCTTAATTGTCACATCCTGCCCATCCCACCGAGCTGTGGTCGGCAGATACAGGCCTACATAAAAGGTGTTGTTGTCTGCGGAAGTAAAGTACGCTGCTTCCTGATATTTCACATGGTTCTCCGTCCCGGTACCGGAACAGCAGGTACTTCCAGGATTCTGTGCGCTGCCGCCCCTTCTCTTCTCTGAATTCGGATAAATGGCATAACCGTAAGTAGTCTGGTTCGACTTGCTTCCCGGCACAATGGATCCCACAATCTGGTTGTAAAGCAGACGCTCATAGAAATCCATATATTTCGCATTATCCGGATTGTAGCCATTCAATTCTTTCGTAATCTTCAACAAGTTGTATGCCGAGCAGGTCTCGCAGATTTTGTTCGACTCATTGGTATTCACCACGCCAATCTGATTGTATGTCCCGGCAAATTTTTCCTCGTTGCTGTCATTTCCTCCAACACCGCCGATAGTGAAGGAATAGCGTCCGAAAATATAATCCCAGAAATTCTCCGCAATATTGTAATACTTCGGGTCGGCGCTCTCCTTGAATTCCCATACCGCCCCAACAATCTGCGGGAGATGCTGGTTCGCATGCAAGGTCCGGATGGAATCCCTGTTGTTCGCCAGGGAATCGAAGAAGGGGATGCCCCCTGTGTCGGTGCTGGAGCCATTGTTGTCAAAGAACTTCGCCCCTTCCAGAAGCTTCGCAGACTCATCCGCCATGCCCTTGGTCTTCGTAATTTCCGAAAGCCTCGCCATCGTCTCATTCATGCCGCCAAGTTCGCCCGCAATATAAAGCCCCCACATGCTGTCGCGGTATCCGGGTGAGTTCGCGTCCGGGCGCGTGCCTGGATGGGTACAGTAAGAAAGCCTGTTCCATACCCACATTCCCATGTCTTTCGCAATCAAGAATGCCTTATCCGCAATTGCCTGCTCTTCTTCATTCCCGCCGTCTAAGACATTGTAAATCTCCACAAGCCCTGCCAGCTGTTTGTGCAAAGCATAGTAAGGAGCCCATACGCCGTAACCTGACATATTTCCATTGTACGGTGCGTAATTCTCAATCAGAATCAGATGCTCCGGCTGAATCGCATTGATGTATCCATACCCAAAGAGCTTCGGATCGGTCGGAGCCGTCGAGGTATCCAGCAGGCGGACATTGGTCATGCCCCTCACTTCCTCATCCGTGGAATACCGGTCGCGCGCCTCGCGCCATCTCTCCTGCCCATTCTCATCCGTAATCTTTACAAAGGTCATCTCCTGCATTTCACGCATCTCATCCGTCATTCTCTTCATGCGGGAGAGGAGCTGCGCTTTCTCGTCTGTATTCTGATCCGTAGCGTAAGCGAGCGCAAGCCCCGACATATAATGCCCATACCCATGGCCCCTCAGCTTGGTCTGCAGCGAATCCCACCCGCCGGGCTCACTGTATCCTTCTGTACTCAAACCGAATGTCCATCTGTAATTGTAGAGCATGCGCGTGATATCAACGCCCAGGATGTACTGGATATGGTTTTCCGTATTCAGGGTCAGCCTGTTCTGCTCTCCATCTGGGTCGTCGTCCAATGTCACCTTGCTCAGCTTCAAAGTTTCCGCTTTCGGCACATTGGAAGGAACCTTATTGTTTTCCTCTGCCGCCACAACCGTGATATTCGCAACTACCTTATAGCCATTTACGGTGGCATTGTCGCCCTGTACATAGCCGTTCATGGTGTATTTATCCCCAAGGGCACGCTCTGCCTGGGCGGTCTGGTCTGCTACGGAATAGCCTTCCCACATAATCCTGCGAAGCTCAGAATTCCCATCGCTGTAATGAACCTTAACCTGATTCGGCAGCTTCGGCGCATTGCCCTTCGGGCAGTTGATAGTAATTGGGTCGTAGGATACAATAGACCTTCCTTCTGGCGGAATGGCCGGAATGGTAACTGTCCACTCCCGTTTTTCCGTTGCGGCCCCATTGACTGCCGTCACTGTCAGCACGACAGACACATCCGTAGCGCCTGTGGGCGGACGGAGCACGCTGCCGTCATTCCACAAATAAATCGGATTAGCGGAAGACCACGTGAATTTCGTGCCAAACCTTCCTTCGGTGGGAAGGGTGAAGTTGGAAGTCCTCCTATCCGTATTCCCCAAGTCAATATCCGCCAAATCTGAATCCGCCATAGCCTTGTCAGACATCTTAGCCTTTACCACAAAGTTAAACTCCTTCGAAGCGGTAAAGCCATCCTTCACTGCAGTGGCAGTAATTTTCCCCACGGCGTCTGCCTGGCCAATCTCCGGCCGGGTGACTGTGCCGTTCGTTGCCAAAGCCGTATTGGTAGGATTCGACCAAGTAATGGCGCTTCCATTTGCTCCTGTTGCAGGAAGGGCTGCATTACTGTAAAGCTCCATTAAGAAATCCTCATCCATCATTTCCAGGTCTGCCAACGCCGGGTCAAAATGCCCAAACACTTCCCACTCGCTTACGCCGATGCCGGGAGCTGATCCGGAATCCCTTTCCGCCGTCACGCAGAGGCGAATCTCGCTTGCGACAATCGGCTTCTCCAACACAAGGGGATTCCAAACCGTATTCTTCCCCCATGGATTTGGAGCCGGCCATGGCTTATTGGCTTCCGCGCCGCCTTCCCCCTTATAATTCTCAGAATTTCCATTGGTTGCTATAGACCCGCAGTCTACCCACTGATTGCCCTTCTTATACTGCATCACGCAGTCCCTGGGCCAGCGCACGCCCCCGTCCACATAAATCCACCACATCACTCGGGTGGACTCAATCACCTGGGGCTTGTCCCAAGTATACTGCACCCACACCGGGTTCCCAGGGTTGCCATATTGAGAGCCCCATGTATTCCATACGGTGTTTGTGCCCCCATTGGCCAACGCCCCATCATTGACATACTTCGCCACGGAACCGCCGTTGGAGTGATTCGCCTTGACGCTGGCGCTCCTTGCAAGGTTCCCAGCCTCTGCGCCATAAGGCTCATACTGTGTGAAATCCAGTCCTTCTGCCGCCGGCTGCGCTGCTTCTTCCGCCGCCTGCACCGGCTCTTCTGACACTTCTTCGGAACCTTCCGAAAGCTCTTCCGGCTCCTCTTCCATCTGCTTCATTTCTTCCACGATTTCTCCCAGTTCCTCTGCCGCCTGGCTCTTTGGCATTGCCCCCTGCTCTGCATTTTCCTCTGCCCCTTCCACTTCTGCCGCCAGTACGGGAAGCGATGGGAATGCCGGCATGAAAATCCCGCTTATCATGGCTGCGCTTACGAACAATGAAACTGCTTTATTCCTTATCTTCTTCCCAAATAGCTTCATTTCTTTTCCCCGATACATATTGTCCTTCCTTTCCAAAAAGTAATTTTTGCATTACTAAAGTTCCCCATACATCCCAATCTTGCCTCTGCCTATCACCTCCCTGCCACTCCTATTTTTTCCATAACGCAATTCTCCCACGAGCCTTTATGCCTTCAAGTATATCTTGCCTTATTGTGGAAATCTAGGATAATTATTTATTATAGTAGCATTATTTTAAACAATTCTTCCTATTTTTTGTCCTATATTGTTCATTTTTTAAGCAAAATCACATAATCTTTTTCTGTTTTCGAGCAATAAATTGGAAATTTGCCCTAAATCCTCTTTAAATCCTTAATCCATTCGTCAATATGCTTATACGGCAAAATCCAAGCTATTTTATCTCTCTCATTATAGAAAAATAGGGCTGCCGCACCCTTGATTCTTCCACCATCGGTGCGACAGCCCTTACGCTGCAAATGCATCGGCTCAGCGATGCCATTCCATTCCTCTGTCTCGCTTACCCTTTTAAAACCTCCCCCAACAGCCCCATCAGCTTCGGCACGTCAATTGGCTTCGTGATATGCCCGTCCAT
>CAOKUK010000221.1 GCA_948472595.1 uncultured Eubacterium sp. | reverse complement strand
CCTTTAAGCGGGAAAAGGTCAACAATCCAGACCATGCACACATCCTGTCCGGTATTCTGAAATGTCCATGCTGCGGAAAGAGTATGTACGGCAATATCGCCAAGGCGCACAGCAAGGACAAGAAAACGAGGTATTATTACTACTGCAAAAACACAGTAACACCAACCGGACATGAGTGCAGCTTCCGACTGAATATCGAGCAGACGGAGATCAACAAGTTTGTGGCTAAGATTATATCTGCTATGGTCAACAATCCCCGGTTTGTAGAAGCGATTCAAGAAAAAATTGGTACGGCAGTTGATACAGAGGATATGGAAAAGCAGATCGCCGTTCTGCAAGGGCAGTTGAAGCAAGCCTTTGGAACGAAAAGCCGCTTGGAGCGTCAGATGGACACCTTGGATATCAACGATGCTCACTATGACAGAAAGATTTTAGACTTGCAGCGCCGCTATGATGAGCAGTATGACACGATAGAAGAAATCGAAGTTCAGATTGGAGAATTGCAAAGTCAAATACGCAGCATCCAGCAGGAGAAGATTTCCGGTGACAATATCTATCGCTTGTTGCTGGCATTTGATGAAGTCTACCATTCCGCAACTGAAGCGGAACAGAAAGAATTTATGAAAGCCTTTATCGAGCGAATTGAAATGTTCCCGGAGAAAAGGAAAGACGGAAGCTGGATAAAGAAGATTGTATTCAATTTCCCTGTTCCTGTTGATGGCGAGGAAGTGAAAGAACTTCCCTTGGAAACTGAACCAACTGTCGAGACGTGCGTCCTTTTGGGTAGGAAACAGTAACACGAAAAATATCGTGTGTTCTTATGACGGTTATGAGCCGAAAGATAACGAATTTTTGAAAGGCATAAAGGGATATGCGGCCTATACAGAAATTCTGGAAGAGTACTTATCAAACAGGGAAAAAGAGGTTGTTGACATGATGATGACATTGAGAAAGGTGGCAGGAAAATATAAACTTGAAGAGAACGATGCACAGGCATGGGTTCAGCGATATTGGAAAACAGAAGGGGGAAAACAATTGTTTTCATGCCAGGAAGAGAACCCCGGCAGGAATTGAAAAAACGTTTTGCTATTGGGCGGGATATCATTTATAATAGTCATAACATAGATTGGCAGAAGGGATGGAGGAGGAATTAGAGATGAAAGGGAAGAAATTTGTAACATGGTTAATGGCAGGCAGTTTGTGCCTTGGGATGGCAGGGGAGCCTGTGGCTGCCTTTTCCCAAACACTGCAGGGGAGGGGCATTGCCCAAGGTCAGGTATCCTATGAAGAGAATCCGTATTTTCCAAGAGAAGAGGCTTCTGAGGAGCTTTTGTTAGAAGGAGAGCAGAATTCCGAGGAAATGCCGCCAGAGGAAGAGCAGGCTGTGGAGGAAATGCTGCCAGAGGCAGAGCGGAAAAGCCTGCTTGCGATAGACAGCGCCCATTTTCCGGATTCGGCTTTTGCGGCGTATCTGTCGGAGGCGATAGATATCGATAAGGACGGGCAGCTGTCAGAGGCGGAGATTGCAGCCGTGGTGGCTATGGATGTGTCCGGGTTGGGCATCATGGATTTGAGGGGGATTGAAATCTTTACGGAATTGAGGTTCTTAGACTGCAGCCAGAACAGCCTGATAGAGCTGGATTTGTCAGCCCTAAAGGGGCTGGAGGAATTTGTGTGCGAGGGAAATGTCCGCACAGTGGTTCCGGATGCGGACAGCAGGTTTGCCCTTCCCTTTGCGCTCCCGGACAGTGAGGCCAGGGTTCTTGGCCTGCAGGGGGCATCCTGGGATGCGGCGCAGGGAGAAGGGTATTTTAGGGCGGATGGATTGGAGGCATCGTATTTTTATGATACGGACAGCGCATTTTTGCTTCCGGTCACTATCCGGCTGGAGCAGCTTTCGAAGGACATCGCAGAGGCTTCCATTGGGAAGATTCCCGATGCCGCCTATACCGGCAAGGCCATAAAGCCCCAAATTACGTTGACATATCAGGGAGAGGAGGTTTCCCAGTCAGAGTACACGGTTGCCTATGAGAACAATGTGAATGCAGGGACGGCGAAGGTAACGGTTACCGGAAAGGGCTCATTTACCGGCACAAAGCAGGCTTCCTTCCGGATTCTGCCCAAGAGCATTAAGAAGCTGTCTTGTTCCAAGATTCCCAAGAAAACCTATACCGGCAAGAAGATAGAGCCGTCCGTGCAGCTTAAGGATGGCAGCAAGAAGCTGAAACGCAACCGGGATTATGCCATAACTTACAAGAATAACAAGCAGACAGGGAAGGCCACTGCAAAAATCACGGGCAAGGGCAACTACAAGGATACCATCCAGCGCACATTCCAGATTCTGCCCCGTAAAGTGTCCTCCTTTAAGGCTGGCAAACGGACGGATGCGTCCATTGCGCTGAAATGGAAAAAGTCTGCGTCTGTGACAGGCTATCAGGTATACCAGTACCAGCCGAAGTCCAAGAAGTATAAGAAGATAAAGACCCTGAAAGCCAAGTCCACATCCATGACGGTGAAGAAGCTTGCCCCCTGTACCTCTTATAAGTTTAAAATCCGCGCTTATAAAAAGTCTGGGAAATCCACCTATTACGGCGCATACTCGAAGGTGCTGAAAGTGCAGACGAAGATTTCGGCGCCTGGCCTGAGCGTGGTCTCTGAACGGAAAGGACAGGCCAGGGTTAGCTGGGGCAAAGTGAAGAAGGCCTCAGGGCTGGAGCTGTCCTATCGGAAAGGGAAGGAGGGATTCAAGAAAGTCAGCAACGTTTCCAAAAATATCGGGGATACCCTGTATCTGTTTAATATGCAGGAGGGCGCCAGCTATACCTTCCGTATCCGCGCTTACCGGGAATCCAATGGGAAAAAGGATTACAGCGCTTATTGCCAGAAGACGGTGACAATCAGTTCCCAGGGCTCTGTGCTGAACGGGGGCAATTATTCCCCAGGGAGCGTGTACGGCCCGTCATTAAGCCAGGCGGAGCTGAACCAAGTGCGGGAAAAGGTGCAGGAATTCAAAGACCGGTACATAGACGATACCATGTCAGACTATATGAAGGTGAAGATGGCTCATGACTACCTGGCTTCTGTCTGCTCTTATGCCCCAAGCTGGGCGCTGAATCGGGCGAATACGGCCTGGGGCGCACTGGTTTACGGGGAGGCGCAGTGTTCCGGCTATGCCAGGGCAATGAAGGCTCTGTGCGATGGGATTGGGATTGGCTGCTATTACGTCCATGCGGACGCCAATGCCTCTAACCCCAGCCACCAGTGGAATGAGGTCTGCGTGAATGGGAAATGGTATATTATTGACGTGCAGTGCAATGATTCTTCTGGGTTTTATGCCGTATTCCTGGTAAGCGACAATACTTTTGCCAGCCGGTTTGGCATGAGCTGGGACCGCAATAGCGTGCCGGCCTGCCCGGAGGATTATAGATATTAAGGTGGAAAATTCTTATCGATTTTTTGAAAACAGGGCGTGCAAATATTTTCCCTGCCATGAAGGGCTTGCAGACTTTAACTGTCTGTTTTGCTATTGCCCGATGTATTCTAAGGAGAATTGCCCAGGGAGCCCTCAATATTATGAAAAGGATGGGAAAAGGATTAAAGACTGCACAAGCTGTGATTTTCCCCATCGGCCAGGAAGTTATGATAAAATTATCCAGGCATTAGAGGAATGGAAGTGAAAATAAAAAGCCTGCCTTGTAATCTTAACAGATAAGGTAGGCTTTTTTGGGTCTTGACATTTCTAAAAATTGCATTATAATAGTTCTGTATAGAACAATTCTATATAAAACTATTTGGAAGGAGGATTTTCGTGCCAGAGAAAAATAGGAAGAGGAAGGATATGTTGGGCTTTTGCATTAAGAGCCTAGATAATTTATTCTTTCGGAATATGGTTGCTTATGAAATCAGCCAGGGAGAAATGGATGAAGTGACGGTTATGCATAGCTGGATTCTGGGATTCCTCTATGAAAACCAGGAGCGGCTTATTTTCCAGAAAGACATCGAGGCGGAATTTTCCATTGCCAAATCTACTGTGACCTGCATCGTAAAGCTGATGGAGAAGAAAGGCTACATCCAGCGGGAGTCTGTGCCGAATGACGCGCGCTTAAAGAGGCTGGCGCTGACAGATTTAGGCAGGCAGATACACAAAGCGCATATCAGCCACATAGATATCCTGGAATCGCAATGCAAGCGGGGCATTTCCCCAGAAGAGATGCAGGCGTTTTATTCTGTGGCTGGGAAGCTTAAGAGGAACCTGGAAGAAGACCTTGCGCATTATTTCCCCAAAATGCCTAAGAAGAAATAATTTCTGCATATATTATGGAAAGAATGGAACCATTCCGATAGAAAAGGAGGACACAGAATGGTAAAAACAATATTAAGCCAGGTCAAGGAGTTTAAGAAGGATTCCTTGCTGACGCCAGTCTGCATGATTCTGGAGGTTGTCATGGAGATGGTCATTCCCTTGTTGATGGCCGCCATTATCGACAATGGCGTGGAAAAGGGCGACATGCCATATATATACAAGACAGGCGGCATTATGATGGTGATGGCGCTTTTTGGCCTTGCGGCCGGGATGCTGGGCGCAAAATACGCCGCCAGCGCATCCACGGGCCTTGCGAAGAACCTCAGGTCCGCCATGTTTGACAATATCCAGAGGTTTTCCTTTGCTAACATTGACAAATTTTCCACGGCAGGGCTGGTGACCCGACTGACTACAGACGTGACCAATATCCAGAACGCATACCAAATGATCCTGCGCATGTGCGTCCGCGCGCCCTTTAGCATGATTATCGCCATGGTGATGGCATTCTGGATCAATCCCAAGCTGGCCAGCATTTACCTGATAGCCGTTATCCTGCTGGGCGCCTGCCTGTTCTTTATCATGGGGAAGGCCACCCGCTATTTCAAGCAGATTTTCCCCAAGTATGACGATATGAATGCCAGCGTGCAGGAAAATGTGTCCGCTATCCGGGTGGTGAAGGCCTATGTTCGGGAGGGCTATGAGAATGAGCGCTTTACCAAGGCCAGCGGCAATATCTACAAGATGTTCAGCAAAGCCGAGAACATCCTGACCTGGAATGCGCCGCTGATGCAGGTGACCGT
>CAOKUK010000220.1 GCA_948472595.1 uncultured Eubacterium sp. | reverse complement strand
GTTGACAGAGTTGCGCATTTCTTTCAGTATCCTGACGTTCTCCAAGTTCATAAGAGCCACATGGGCTTCCATCACATTCAGCATATCTACAATCTGGGAGCCTTCCTTAAGGTATACCACATAGCTTTTCTTGCGCATGACAATCTTGGATTCCATGGAAAAGCTATTAATCATCCCCATCAGCTGCCTGGCCTTCTCCTGGCTGGAGCAGATAATCTCAAAATGATAGGATTTCTCCGGGTCGCTCATAGAGCCGGCGCTCAAGAATGCCCCCCGAATAAAGGAGCGGCGGCAGCAGAACCGCTGCACCAGCATCCGATTCACCAACTCACCCGGCCGGATATCCTCATTCCTCCCATTCCGCCATTTGACCGTCTGGAGGATCCTCTGCACCTCCCTCTCGCCGGATATGGAAATGATAAAAGTCCTGCTTTTATGGAGATAAATATTCTGGCGCACCGCAATCTGAGCCGTCACCTGAAAAGTCTCCTTCATCAGCACGAAATATTTCCGCGCCAGTGGGAGGTTTTCCGTATAGACCACCAGCGCCGCCTTGCTGCCCATCCCCTCCAGCTTCCCTGCAAAACTTAAAATAGCCGCAATTTCCGCAATCTGGCAATGCCTGCTCTGATGGAACTGCCGGGACAATTCTTCCTTCACTTGGCTTGAAAAAGACATCTGCCGCCCCTCCTGCCTTCCCTTTCTCACTTATTTATTGCGCAGGGCGTCCTTTTGTATGTCCCTGTGCTCTATTTTAATCCCATAGGCCTTCTCGTTGCAAAGCTTCTGGTATAGGGCGTTCGCAAGGGTGACGGAGCGGTGCTTCCCGCCTGTGCATCCAACGCCAATGACAAGCTGGGTCTTGCCCTCTGCAATATAATTGGGAATCAGGAATTTCACCATATCCTCCAGCTTAGAAAGAAACTGCCCCGCCTCCGGATGGCCCATGACGAAATCCTGGATTTCCTTGTCATTCCCCGTCTTGGGGCGAAGCCCCTCCACATAATAGGGGTTTGGCAGAAACCTCACGTCAAAGACCAAATCCGCATCTGTGGGGATGCCGTACTTGAACCCAAAGGAGACCACTGTAATGAACAGGCTTTTATAATCCTGGTTCTGGACAAAAATCTTCTCCAGCTCCGCCTTCAGCTCCCGGGTCAGCATATTGCTGGTGTCTATGATGTAATCCGCCCGCCTGCGCAAAAACGCCATGCGCTCCCGCTCCTTCTGGATCCCTTTGTCCACCCGCTCCCCGCCAGCCAGGGGATGGAGGTGGCGGGTCTCCTTGTAACGCTTCACCAGCACCTGGTCTGAGGAGTCCAGATAGAGGATTTCAAAAGATTTCCCATTGGCCAGCAAGCGGTCTAAAATGTCCTGGAGGCTGCCTAAGGCCTGGCCGCTCCGAATGTCCACCCCTACCGCCACCTTCTGCAGCTCGGAAGCCGGATCCGCCAGCTCTGCAAATTTCTCAATCAGCGCAATTGGCAGGTTATCCACGCAGAAATAGCCTATGTCTTCCATAATCTTCAAAGCCGTGCTCTTCCCCGCGCCGGACATGCCTGTCAAGATAACGAATTTCACCGTTTATTCCTCCTCTTTCTGGAATGTTATGCCTTTGTAAGCTATGGCATGGACACTTCGGAAAAATCTCCCATACGTTTCACTTCCGTTTCCAAATGCACGCCAAATTTCTCTTCCACCTGCGCCTGCACATGGCAAATCAGCTGCCAAATATCCGATGCCGTGGCATGGCCCTTGTTCACCAAAAAGCCGCAATGCTTTTCTGAAATCTGCGCCCCCCCCATCTGACAGCCGCAGAGCCCCGCATCCTGGATGAGCTTCCCGGCAAAATATCCCTCCGGGCGCTTAAAGGTGCTGCCGGCGCTGGGGTATTCCAAAGGCTGCTTGGATACCCTTCGCTCCTTCAGCTCCGCCATCCTGGATGCAATCGCCTGAGGGTCTCCCGGCTCCAGCAACAGCTCTGCCTGAAGCACCACATAATGGTTGTGGGGGATGCAGCTTTTGCGGTAGCCCAGCTCCAATTCCTCCACAGAAAGGCTTTTCTCTTCCCCTTCCGGGGTCAGGACATCCACTTTCGTCAGCACCTGTTTCATTTCCCCGCCATAGGCGCCTGCGTTCATGACCACCGCCCCGCCGATGCTCCCAGGAATCCCCGCTGCAAACTCCATGCCAGTAAGGCTATGGCTGGCTGCGCAGCCCGCCACTTGGGAGAGCAGGGCTCCAGCCTCTGCCGTCACCCGGTTCCCTTCTATGGAAATTGCGCCTGCCCTTTTCCCAAGCTCCATCACCAGGCCGCAGATACCCTTGTCGCTTACCAAAAGATTGCTGCCGTTGCCTATGACGCTCCAGGGCATCCCATACCGCTGGCAAAGTGCAATGACCTGGCGCACCTGCCCTTTTGACGGGCGCACATAATACTCTGCCGGGCCGCCCACCCGGAAGGTGGTGTGGGCAGCCATGCTTTCCTCTGCATGGCATTGCCCTTCCCCTACGATCTCTTGTAAGTGTCCCAAAAACTCTGCATTCACCATTCAGCCTACGCCTCTCTCAAAAACGCCCGATAGCCCAGCTTCGCCTCATAGAGGTCCACTTTGCTGATGATTTCCCAGGGCGCATGCATATTGAGGACTGCCACTCCGCAATCAATGACCGACATGTTGTAATTTGCCAGGATATAAGCAATGGTGCCGCCGCCGCCCTGGTCGACCTTCCCCAGCTCCGCCGTCTGGTAGGCCACCTGGTTCTCATCTAAAATCCTGCGGAGCTCAGCCATGTATTCCGGGTTTGCGTCATTGGAGCCGCCCTTCCCCCGGGAGCCCGTGTATTTGCTGAACACCAGGCCGCCGCCGAAATAGGCGCAATTATTCTTCTCCATCACAGAAGCATAAAGCGGGTCGTAGGCTGCGTTCACGTCAGAGGACAGCACCTTGGAATTGTTCATGGCGCGGTTGAAGGCAATCTGGCTATACCCTCCCATGGCATTTAAAATCTCCGCCACCGTATAGGAGAAGAACTGGGAACACATGCCCGTGGCGCCCACGCTTCCAATCTCTTCCTTATCCACTAAGAGGCAGACGCTGGTCTTTTCGCATACCCCGGCCTCCAGCGTAGCCGCAAAGGATGGGTAAGCGCATACTCTGTCGTCATGGCCATAACCCATAATCATGCTGCGGTCAAGCCCATAATCCCTCGCCTTCCCAGCCGGAACCACTTCAATTTCTGCGGATAGGAAATCCTCCTCTTCTATATTATATTGCTCCTTCAAAAGATTCAGTACATTTGCCTTCACAGCCTCTTTGGCTTTTTTCTCTTCCTCTTCCCCTTCTTCGCATGGAATGCTCCCCACCAAGAGGTCTAACTTCTCCCCTTCAATGACTTTGGAGGCCTTCTTCTCCAGCTGCTCCCCAGCCAAATGGATCAGCAAATCACTGACGCCGAACACTGGGTCATCCTCCTTCTCCCCCAAGTTCACCTCCACCTTAGTGCCATCTTTCTTAATCACCACCCCATGCAGCGCCAAAGGCAGCGTCACCCATTGGTACTTCTTCACTCCGCCATAATAATGGGTATCCAGCATGGCCATCTCCGTGTCCTCATACAAGGGCACCTGCTTCAAATCCAAACGCGGAGAATCAATATGGGCTCCCAGTATATTCATCCCCTTCTCCAAGGGTTCCTTCCCAATCACGAACAGAGCCAAGGTCTTGCCCATGTTATCCGCATACAGCTTATCCCCAGCTTTTATTTCCCTTCCAGAAGCCAAAGCCTCCTTCAAATCCTCAAACCCGGCCGCCTTGGCCTGCGCCACCAAT
Source organism: uncultured Eubacterium sp. (assembly GCA_948472595.1). Classification (GTDB taxonomy): domain Bacteria; phylum Bacillota; class Clostridia; order Lachnospirales; family Lachnospiraceae; genus Petralouisia. The sequence goes on along the minus strand of CAOKUK010000220.1, from coordinate 1,282 downwards.
TCCGTCACGCATTCCCGCTCCGTCTTGCAGGATGAGAGGAATGCCTTATATTGTTCCCCAAATGCAAACACTTCCTCCCTCTTCCCTTCCGGATATTTCTTCCAAGCATTTTTCTTCTCCATGATTCCAATTACCTCCTTTTCTAAGATTTCCATTTCATTTTTCATGATTATTGCAACTCAAAAACCCTGCAGAAAATAAGATGGATTACTCTTCATCATCGTCTGTCTTCTTCAAATTTTCCTGCACCCTCCGATACAGTTCCTGCGCCGCATTATAGCCCATCTTCTTCTGCCTGTGGTTTACCGCCGCAGACTCGCAAATCACAGCCAGGTTCCTCCCCGGCCTGATGGGCAGGGAATGGCACACGACCTTATTCCCCAAAAATTCCGTATACTCCTCTTCCAGGCCCAGCCTGTCATACTCATTGTCCCTCTTCCAATCCTCCAGTTTAATGACCAAGTCAATATTCTGCTTCTCTTTGACGCATTCCACGCCAAACAATGTCTTCACATCAATAATCCCCACGCCCCGCAGCTCAATAAAATACCTGGTAATGTCCGGCGCCGTCCCCACCAGGGTGTGCTTGTTGATTTTGCGGATTTCCACCACATCGTCGCTGACCAAGCGGTGCCCCCTGCGGATTAGCTCCAAGGCGGCCTCGCTTTTCCCTATGCCGCTCTCCCCCATCAGCAGCAGGCCCTCCCCATAGACGTCCACCAAGACCCCATGGATGGAAATGCAAGGCGCCAGTTCCTCCCCCAGATAGTAAATGAGCTCCGCCATAAATGCAGAAGTCCCATAATCTGTGGACAGCACTGGGGTGTTGCTCTCCGTGGCTATCCGCATCAAATCCGCATCCGGCTCCAGGTTCCGGCTGAAAATCACGCATGGGATATGGTAGGAGAAAAACTTGCGGTACAGACTCACCTTCTCCTCGTTGCTCAATTTCTGCATATAGGTGTATTCCACCATGCCGATAATCTCAATCCGCTTCTCGTCAAAATAGTCAAAATAGCCTGACAGCTGCAAGGCCGGACGGTTCACGTCCGCAATGGTCACCTTCCGGGTCTTAATGTCCACCTCCGGGTTCAGCACTTTCAGGTTCATTTTCTCAACAATTTTTTTTACGCTTACGCCATTCATTCGCATCCCTCTTTTCCATGAAAAAATTCATAAACTGCCTTTGCCGCCCGCTCATTCATAGACGGTATCCCTGCCAATTCCCCCACATCCGCCTGGCGGATTTCCTCCAAGGACTGGAAATTCCGCATCAGAGCCT
>CAOKUK010000219.1 GCA_948472595.1 uncultured Eubacterium sp. | reverse complement strand
AAAAAGGTGCTCTCCGTGGCTGTATACAATCATTACAAGAGGATTTTGGCGCCTGCTGACCTGGGAGTGGAGCTGCAAAAGAGCAATATTTTGATGCTGGGGCCCACGGGCTGCGGCAAGACGCTTTTGGCGCAGACGCTGGCTCGTATCCTGAATGTGCCCTTTGCCATTGCAGATGCCACAGCATTGACAGAGGCAGGTTACGTGGGCGAGGATGTGGAGAATATCCTGCTTAAGATTATCCAGGCGGCGGATTACGACATTGAACGGGCTCAGAGGGGCATCGTGTATATTGATGAGATTGACAAGATTACCCGGAAGTCCGAGAACCCATCCATTACCAGGGATGTGTCTGGGGAAGGCGTGCAGCAGGCGCTGCTGAAAATCTTAGAGGGGACTGTGGCCAGCGTCCCGCCTCAAGGCGGCAGGAAGCATCCCCAGCAGGAGCTGATACAGATTGACACCACAAATATTTTGTTTATTTGCGGCGGCGCTTTTGAAGGGCTGGATAAGATTGTGGAGAATCGGATGGACCAGAAATCCATGGGCTTTGGGGCAGAGATTGCCGACAAGAGGGAGCAGGATCAGGGCGTTATCTTGAAACAGGCGCTTCCCCAGGATTTTGTGAAGTTTGGCTTGATTCCAGAGTTTGTGGGGCGCGTGCCCGTGACGGTTTCCTTAGACGCCTTGGATAAGAATGCGCTGGTGCGTATTTTGAAGGAGCCGAGGAATTCCCTCATTCGCCAATACGAGGCGCTGTTTGAGTTGGACGGAGTTTCCCTGAATTTTGAGGACGACGCCATCGAGGCGATTGCAGAGAAGTCCTTAAAGCGCAAGACCGGGGCGAGGGGGCTGCGCGCGATTGTGGAGAAGGTGCTGATGGATTTGATGTACCGGGTTCCTTCTGATGAGACAATCACCCATTGCAACATCACGCGGGCAGCCATAGAGAATGAGCAGAAGGTGGAGATTGCGTTTGGCAAGGCAAGCAAGTCTGCCTGACGGGCGAGGGACGCAGCAGCTGTGGAGGTGGAATGGAGAGTACGATGAGTGAACAATACAAGAAGATTCCTGCAGTGGCACTACGGGGAATGGCAATACTCCCCGGTATGGTGGCACATTTTGACGTGAGCAGAAGTGTGTCCGTCCATGCGGTGGAGGCTGCCATGATGGATGAGCAGATGGTGTTTTTGGTGACGCAGAGAGATATGGAAAAGGAAGATCCGGAAATAGGGGACTTATATGGAGTGGGGATTATTGCGTCTATTAAGCAGGTGATCAAGCTCCAGAACAGCGTCGTCCGGGTGTTGATTGAAGGGGAGACCCGCGCCCGCCTGAAAGAAATGGAACATGGCGACTGCATGATGGCCTGGGTGGAGCCAATCCCCAAGGAGGAGGAGCCCCTGCCGGCGGAGATTCAGGCGGCCATGATACGGGGCATCCAGGAGACCTTCACCAGGTATTGCATGCTGAACCCCAAGCATGGCAAAGAGCTGGCCAGGCAGATGTCTGAAATATCAGATTTGGAAAAGCTTTTGGACTATATTGGCAACAACCTCCCTATCGGGCATGAGAGCAAGCAGAAGATTTTGGAGGCGGAGTCTTTGCAGGAGCGGTATGAGACGATTATGATTATCCTGCTCAATGAGATTAATATCATCCAAATCAAGACAGAGTTCCAGGCAAAGGTCAAGGAAAAAGTGGATAAGAACCAGAAAGAGTATATCCTGCGGGAGCAGCTGAAATTAATTCGGGAAGAGCTGGGAGAAGACAATACCATGTCGGAGGCGGAGCATTACCTGGAAGAGGTGAAGAAGCTGAAAGCCGACAAAGAAGTGAAGGAAAAGCTGGAGAAGGAGATTGAGCGTTTCAAAAGCGTTTCCGCCAACTCTTCGGAAAGCGCAGTGAGCCGGGGCTATATCGAGACCCTTCTGGAGCTTCCCTGGAATAAGGTTTCCAAGGATAACAAGAATCTGGAGGATGCGGAGCGGATTTTGGATGAGGACCACTACGGCATGGAAAAGGTGAAGGAGCGCATGCTGGAATTTTTGGCGGTGCGGAACTTGACGAAAAAGGGGGAGAGCCCCATTATCTGCCTGGTGGGTCCTCCCGGCACGGGCAAGACCAGCATCGCCCGCTCTGTGGCGCGGGCGTTGGATAAGAAGTATGTGCGCATCAGCCTGGGGGGCGTCCGGGATGAGGCGGAAATCCGCGGGCACAGGAAGACCTATGTGGGAGCCATGCCAGGCAGGATTGCCAATGGCCTTAAGAATGCCGGGGTCAAGAACCCTCTGATGCTCTTGGACGAGATTGACAAAATCAGCAGCGATTACAAGGGGGATACGGCCTCTGCCTTGCTGGAGGTATTGGACAGCGAGCAGAACAGCCGTTTCCGGGACCATTATGTGGAGCTGCCTTTGGATTTGTCCCAGGTCTTGTTTATCGCCACGGCCAATTCCCTGCAGGATATCCAAAAGCCCCTTTTGGACCGCATGGAAATCATTGAGGTCAGCAGCTATACAGAAAATGAGAAAGCCCACATTGCCAAGGAGCACCTGATTGCAAAGCAGATGAAGAAAAATGGGCTGAAAGAGGGGCAGCTGACCATCAGCGACCATGCGTTGGAGAAATTAATTCGCGGTTATACAAGAGAAGCCGGCGTGCGGAACTTAGAGCGTAAGCTGGGAGAAATCTGCAGGAAGGCTGCCCGAGACATATACCAGAAAAATAAAAGTAAGGTAAAGGTTACGGAGAATAGCCTGGAAAGGCTGCTCGGGAAAGAAAAATATAATTATGACTTAATAAATGAATCGGATGAGGTTGGGATTGTGAGGGGCCTTGCCTGGACCAGCGTAGGGGGGGATACCCTGCAGATAGAGGTGAACCTGATGCCAGGGAAGGGTGAGTTCCAGCTGACGGGACAGCTGGGCGATGTGATGAAGGAATCTGCCCAGGCGGGGATTAGCTATATCCGCTCTGTCAGCGGCGAGTATGGGATAGACAAGGAGTTTTTCAAAGAGCATGACATCCACATCCATATCCCGGAAGGGGCGGTGCCGAAGGACGGACCTTCGGCGGGAATCACCATGGCGACGGCGATGCTTTCCGCCATCACAAAACGTAAGGTCCGCAAAGATGTGGCAATGACCGGGGAGATTACCCTGCGGGGCCGGGTGCTGCCAATCGGTGGCCTGAAGGAGAAAATCCTGGCGGCCAAGAATGCCGGGATAAAGACCATCTGCGTGCCGGAAAAGAACGAGCCGGACGTGATGGAGATTTCCCAGGAAATCAAGAAAGGCCTGGAAATTGTGTTCGTAGGGAAGATGGAGCAGGTTTTGGATGTGGCGCTGGTAAAGGAGTGACAGCGGCGCTGCAGGAAGGCAGGCAAGGTTCCGTCCAGTTGTCAAGCGAATGGCAGGCTGGACAGAGAGAGGAGAAGCATATGGTGATTAAATCAGTGGCTTTGGAGACGGTATGCGGGGTCACCAGCAAGCTGCCCGACACCGATAAGCCGGAAATTGCATTCGCCGGAAAATCCAATGTGGGGAAGTCATCCCTTATCAATGGCCTGATGAACCGAAAATCCTTGGCCAGGACGTCTTCCCAGCCCGGCAAGACGCAGACCATCAATTATTACAATGTCAATGGCGCCATGTACTTGGTGGATCTTCCAGGCTATGGGTACGCAAAGGTTTCGGTGAAGGAAAAGGAAAAGTGGGGGAAAATGGTGGAGAGGTATTTGCGCACTTCCAAGCGGCTTGTGGCGGTGTTTTTGCTGATTGATATCCGCCACGACCCTTCGGCAAATGACAAGCAGATGTATGAGTGGATTGTCTATCAGGGGTACGACCCGATTATCATTGCCACAAAGCTGGACAAGCTGAAGCGGAGCCAAGTGCAAAAGCACGTCAAAGCGCTGCGGGAAGGGCTGGAATTAAAGCCCGGGACTCCTGTGCTTCCTTATTCTGCCTTGACAAAGCAGGGGCGGGAGGAAATCTGGAGCTTGATGGATGAATTGGTGGAGGGGCGTTCTGAGGGAAATGAAGAAGAATAAATATGTGTTTGTGTTTTGCATGCTGCTTGCCATAGCTTTGGCAGGCGGCATTTTTACAAAGGCTTACAGAAGCTTAGAGTCTGGAACGGAAGGAGGGAGGCTGCAGGTTGTGGCTTCCTTTTACCCAATCTATATTGCCGCCTTGAATGTGGTGGGCGGCGAGGAGGCCGTAGAGCTGCAGAACTTAAGCGAGCCTCAGACGGGATGCCTGCATGATTACCAATTGAAGCCGCAGGATATGATGAAGATATCAAATGCAGATTTATTTTTGGTAAATGGAGGCGGGATTGAAGGGTTCCTGGCTGAAGTGGGGGAAGCCTACCCCCAGTTGTCCATTGCGGAGGTTACTGAGGGGATTGCGCTTCTGGAAGGGAATGCGCATGCCTGGATGGATACTCGGCTTTATGCCGAAATGGTGCAGAATATTGCAAAGGAGATAGGGGCGTTGGATGCAGGGCATGCGGCGGATTACCAGAGGAATGCGGACGCCTATTGCAAAAAGGTTGAGGCCCTATCGGATCAAATTGCAGAAATCCAAGCTTATTTCGCAGAGCGTGGGGAACGGATGCCAGAAGTGATTCTGTTCCATGAGGCTTATGATTACGTGGCAGGACAGTATGGATTTGAAACGGCCTATTGCATGGATTTGGATGAGGAGCGGCAAATCAGCGCCCGGGAGGTGGCGGACGTCTTAGGGGAGATAGAAGAGCATCAGGTGAAGGCCGCCTTTGCGGAAGCGCTTTATGGCAAGGATATGGGGGACGCCATCGAAGCGGAGAGCGATTGCAAGGTGTGTTACCTGGATACCCTGGTAAGGGGCGAGTACGATGCAGACAGCTATTTATCTGCTATGCAGGAGAATATCGATAAAATAAGGCAGTTGTTTATTCCCTAGCGCTTGACAAAATATTTTAGAAGGGAAGGTGTATCTTGAGAAAAATAATTCCCCCTTGCGGCCTCCACTGCATAAAAATAAATCATCTGTCGGTTACTTTGGGGAACCAGCAGATTTTGAGCGACATTAATCTCCATATACACTGCGGTACCCTGAATGCCGTGATTGGCCGGAATGGAGCAGGAAAATCTACATTAATCCGC
>CAOKUK010000218.1 GCA_948472595.1 uncultured Eubacterium sp. | reverse complement strand
AAAGCTGATACAGGAGCAGGCTGAGAGGTTCCAGTGATGCAAAGGGGGCTGCAGCACGAAAGGAGTCGCGCGGCAGTCCCCTGTATCTATGAAGCCGGCCTGTGCGGCGCAATGCTCTCAAAAATGACGACAAAGGGACAGGTGGTTTTCTATGCAGGATGGGATTTTTTGTGTTCGGAGGAATCCAATGGATATTTCCTCCATCAGCGGTTTTAGGGATATTGGCGCCAATTGCAGCGGCCGATGCAGGGATGTGTATTTCCTTAGGGTGAAGGGCCTGGACGCAGGGCGCCTTTTGGAAATTCAGCAGATGGACCAGGCGCTGACGGAAGGGATGCAGGCGGGAGAGGGTTTTTATTACAGGGGAAACCAGCTCCCCAGGCTGTCCGGCCAGGAGGACGCTGCGTATTATTCTGGCTGTTATGAGAATTGGAGGAATGCCAAAGGGCAGGGAATTGGGACAAAGTCCATAGCGCCTGGCTCCCCGCTGGCGCAGATATTGGGGAATGCCGCCAGCGAGGCCTTAGGCTTGCTCGGGCAGGATAAGGCCGGCCTGAGCGCTTCCATAGAGAAAAATTTTGTGGCGAAGCTGCTGTTCTGGCTGGATCAGACTGTGCCGGAGGCGTTGCGGGCATGGAAGCCGGAGCGTCCCAGGAAGGCGGTTTTTGGGAATATATGCAAAAAGCAGGAGTATCTGTTCTGCTATGTGCTGACCCTGCTGGGTTTTGATGTGCTCCTGCTGCAGGAAGGGCAGGATATTGATGCGGCTTCAGAGAGGCTGGGGCTGTCCAAGCGGATTGGCATTGAGGCAGCAGGCCAACTCCCCCTTCCGGAGTATGCGCCTTCCCAATTCTGGCGCAGCCAGGCTCGGGAAGCGGCAGGCAGCGCTTTGAGAAGGCAAGGCCAAGCCAGGGGAGCGGCAGGAGGATTGTCAGAAGAAGTCCAGATGGGGCATAGGGGGTTGGCGCCTAGCGCCAGAGGAAGGGTGGAAGGAAAGGACAGGGCAGGGAAAGCGCCTGCTATTGTGGATGTCAGGATACCGGAGCGGGACAGGCGCACGAAAGAGATGCTGCAGCTTAAGCCGCAGCAGGCGGCAGGGAATGTCCGACAGCCGGGCGGCTCACAGGCATCGAGGGATTTCCACCAAAGGAACCAGCAGGCCGTGCGGGAACAAGGGCAGGCATGGCAGCAAGGGACAGCTTGGCAGGGCATGGCCAGGGCTGGGAGGCGGCAGGAGCTGCCTTATGAGGAGCTGGCCTTATTGGCGTCCTCTGTTGTGCTGATTCTAATCCATGACGCTAAGGGCAAAGTGATTGGCAGCGGCTCCGGCATTATGGTGGGGAGGGACGGTTATATCTTGACCAATAGCCATGTGGCCTCTGGGGGCAGGTCTTATTCCGTGCGGATTGAGGAAGATGAGCGGGTTTACCAGACGGACGAGATGATAAAGTATAATTCCGTGCTGGATCTTGCCATCTTGCGGATTCATAGGGAATTAACGCCTATCCCGATTTACCAGGGCAGGGAGAAGCTTGTACGGGGGCAGAAGGTGGTGGCAATCGGCAGCCCTTTGGGGCTTTTTAACTCTGTGTCTGACGGCATTATTTCCGGCTTTCGGGTGATTGACGATGTGGACATGATTCAGTTTACGGCGCCCATTTCCCACGGCAGCTCTGGCGGCGCCGTGCTGAATATGTACGGCGAGGTGATTGGCATCAGCACGGCGGGCATAGACAGCGGGCAGAATATCAATTTGGCGGTGGGCTATGAATACATACGGATTTTTGCCCAGGGGTTTTTGAAATGTTGATTTGCTTTGCGCTGTCATGGATGTGTGAAAGGGGAAAATGGCGCACAGTGGCAATGGATGGTGCGTATGACGTGTAAAAGCAATACGGAAAGAATGGAATTAATTTTATAGAAGGCAAAAAAGAATCCCGGAAATGCTTTTTGGCATGTTGGGGATTCTTTTTTGTAAACGTTAGATCTTGCTGTTTCCGCTTTTTGGGCGTATGGATACTTGCTTTTGAATATCAAGCACAGGAACTCAGGCAGTTTCTTCTAGTATTTTCCAAAATCGTATTGAAATCATTTTGGAAAAACTATATAATAGTAGCATATTAATTCTGAAAAGAGGAAGCGTCAAATGGCAAATAGCAGCACAAAATTTAAGGTATCCTTTAATTCTCCTGTCATACTGAGCTTTACGATTCTGTGTTTTCTCGCAATGCTCTTAAATTACGCTACCGATGGGCATTCCAATTCCCTGGCATTCAGCGTGTATCGCTCTTCCCCATTGGATCCGATGACTTATGTCCGTTTTCTTGGGCATGTGGTGGGACATGCAGGTTGGGAACACCTGTTTGGCAATATCACGCTGATTCTGGTGGTGGGTCCGTTGCTGGAAGAGAAGTACGGCTCGGCCAATCTCCTGTTCGTCATACTGATGACGGCGCTGGCTACCGGGATTGTGCATTTCGTGTTTTTTCCCCGTGTCATGCTCCTTGGGGCGAGCGGCGTGGTGTTTGCTTTGATTTTGCTGTCCTCTTTTACCTGCGTGCGGGAAGGGGAGATTCCCCTGACTTTTATCCTGGTGGCGGTGATTTACATTGGCCAGCAGGTGTATGAGGGTCTGTTTGTGCAGGATAATATTTCGAACCTGACCCATATCTTGGGCGGGGTAGTCGGCGCAGGCCTTGGCTTTGTCATGAACCGGAATAAAATGAGCCGTTATTAGGCGTAAGGGAAAGTGGTTGTGAAATCTTATGTTTAGACGAAAAGAACTGCAGGAGTTGAATGATTATTTCAGAAATCTGAATGAGAGGAATGGGCAATGGGTTTATTTTTGCCGTTTCAATGGGTACAGCGATGAGGTGAAAGGCTTTATCCAGAAATACTATGACGCCGCCAGGAGGTTCGGCGTGGTCATAGAGGGCAGAATCCCCAATCCGGATGAGAAGAACCTGGCTTATTATGAAGAGGTCATGGGCATGGATTTTCAGATGAGCGCAGGGTTCCTTTCTGCGAGCCTGAAGAAATGGCTGCCCAGAATGAATGATTACCAAAGGCAGAATGTGGCCGATTCTATGTTCGATGCCTTAAGCGCCATGCAGATGGAAGGCAAAAATGAGAATATGCTGCGGAATGCCTATATCAAATTTATGTGCTGGCTCTATTATAAATTTGAGCGCATTGTGAACCAGTTGGGCGAAGGCAGTATCCCAAAGATTTTATATGAAGGGGATATCAGCAATTATGAATTGAAGCTAATGGCAGTCCTTTCCCGGGCGGGCTGCGATATTGTCCTGCTCCAATACCGTGGGGACGCCAATTATTTAAGATTAGACCGGGATTCGAAAGTCTCCATGGAATATAAGGCCAATGGGCTGTCAGCCTTCCCAGAGGATTTCAGCCTGAAATGGGTTCGCCGGCAGTTAGAGCAGGAGATGAACCGGGAAAGGCTGTACGGGACGCCGCCGGAAGCGTCGGGCTGTGCGAATGCCTGGATTGAGGGAAAGGGCTTGGAGGATATCAAGCGGGACATAGGGCTTCGGGGGGACGACCCGAAGCTGTTCTATAATTGCTTTTGCCGGATTGTGGGCGTATGGGATAAGCTGACGTATTTGAACGACCTGTACCAGTTCCAGCTGGAATTGAAGCGTAAGAAACGAAGGATTCTGATTTTGGAAAATGCCATCCCTCAGCCATCCATGGAAGAAATCAATGCCATCCATCGGAAAAATTATGCAAAGCAGGATCAGATGCTGCTGGATTTGTCCGGTAATATCAAGTATACAGCGAATATGGAGCTGCAGCGCATCATGAGGAAGGCCTTTATTGACATTCTGTCAGAGGAAGGCGAAAAGCCTGGCATGAACTTGAATAAGCTGACGAATAAGGCGGTTTACTTGGCTTGCTGGCTGAAGCGTTACCAGCCGGAGCTGTTTTCCAATTGGAAGATGCCGGAAATTGGCTGCTTAATCTATCTGGGGGGGTGCAAGACAGAAAATGAGGCGATGTTCCTGCGTCTTGTGGCAAGGCTTCCGGTGGATGTGCTGATTCTGTGCCCGAACCAGAACCAGAAGTGCTGCCTGGAGGATCGGCTTTTGTATGAGGTCCACCATGAGCAGTCCCTGGCTGTGGAGAGGTATCCCAGGGAGAATGCCGAAATCCGTATGGGGACGGCAGCTTACCATGCGGAGCGGGAATTGGACGACATCATGTACCAGGATTCCGGCATGTATCGGGACAGGCAGTATGGCAAGGCCAACGCATTGTCTTTGCAGACCATGTATGAGGAAATCGCCATCCTCTGGGATCAGGAGGTGAAGTACCGGCCTAATTTCAGCACGGTGGACAATGTGGTGAACGTCCCGGTGATTTGCGCCAAGGTGTCCGGCGTGAAGGACGGGAACGTCTCCGCTTATTGGAGCGAGGTGAAGAAGCTGGTGACAGACCAGACCCTTGTGGTGCGCTCCGTGCCCTATATCAATTCCACGGACCCTAACCCCATCAAGGCTCATGCGGCGGAATTTTTCAAGAACGGGAGGCTTCAGCGGGCGAAGATAAAGGCGCATCCAAGCTACCCTTACAGCTTCCTGCGGGAGGAGATACAGGAGCATATATTAGATAAGCTGCAGCTGTTGATTGAGCAGAGGGTCATTAAGGGCACTTTTGAGAACGGCATGGAATATACGGTGATTGCCACGATTCTGAACATGAAGACGGAGGTTGTCCGCAAGATCCAGGGGTTTGACTTCACCAAGAAGAATCCAAAGTTTATCTATATCAACACAACGGAGCATATGATATCCCTAGAGGATTCCATTTTAGCTGCGTTTTTGAGCCTGGCGGGGTTTGACGTGCTGTTTTTCGTGCCTACCGGGTACCAGAGCATAGAGAAGTACTTTAACCAGAGGATAATGGAAGAGCACCAGATTGGGGACTACCTGTATGATTTGCGGGTTCCGGATTTTGGCAGGATTTCATCGAACATACGCCAGACCTGGCGGGAAAGGATATTTAAGAGGTGACGGACTATGGGACTAGATTTTAGCAAGGCAGCAGTGCAGCAGCAGGCGGTTGTCCCGTCTGCCAAGACTGAGATTGAAGGGGTGGAGCAGTATGACATTGTCGCTGACAGGCAGCAGATGGGCGACGCCCTGAC
>CAOKUK010000217.1 GCA_948472595.1 uncultured Eubacterium sp. | reverse complement strand
ATAATATCCTCCTTCTCCACAAAGCTGTGCTCCCAAAACCTAGAATCCCAGGAATCGTTGCGGTTGTCGCCCATCATGAAGTAACAGCCTTCCGGCACTTGGAACGGGCCGAAATCATCTTCAAAAATTTCCTGGGTGTAATCATGCTCTATGGGCCTGCCATCAATGTAAATCACGCCGTCTACCCCTTGGATGGTCTCCCCAGGCAATCCCATAATGCGCTTTAAATAAAGGGTCTCTCCATCGTCAGGATAAATGAACGTCACAATATCCCCCCTCTGGGGCTCCCCAAAGGCATAGGCCAATCGATTCACAATAATCCTGTCCCCTGCCATGACTGTGGTCTCCATAGATCCCGACGGGACTTGCGCATTGGCAATGATATACTTACTCAAGAAGAACCCCAAAAGCAATGCGCCTATGACCGTAATGACATTGCTTCTGACTTCCTTCAAAATGGCCTTCCGCCTTCCTTTCTTCTTCTCTTCTCTGCTAAGCGCCTCTGCCTGGCTTTCTGTATCTGAAGAGCCTTCTCCCTCTGCCCAGCTTCCGGCATCCGAAGAGCCTTCCTCTGCCCAGCTTCCAGCATCCGAAGAGCTTTCTCCCTCTGCCCAGCTTCCGACACTCGAAGAGCCTTCTTCCGCCCAGTTTTCCAATTCAGAAGATGACTCTTTCTCTGCCCAGCTTCCGGCATCCGAAGAGCCATTTTCCTCTGCCTGGCTTTCTGTTTCCAAAGAATTCTCTCCCTCTGCCTGGCTTTCTGTTTCCAAAGAATTCCCTTCCTCTGTATGGCTTCCTATTTCCAAGGAACCGTTTTCCTCTATACGGCTTTCTGTTTCTAAAGAGCCATTTTCCCCTGTACAGCTTTCTTTTTCTAAAGAGCCACTTTCCTCTGCCTGGCTTTCTGTTTCTAAAGAATTCTCTTCCTCCGCCTGGCCACTTTCTTCCTTCCAATTTTTCATCTCTATATTATTCACCACTTTCTTTTACTGCAGCTATCCGGCACGCCGCCTGCCTTCCGTTCCACTCCCCAATGCAGCAATGCTTCTAGACTCCCGGCGCATCAATATCTTTCTGCCTTCCCTCGCCTCGGATTTCCAATGCGCCGCTGCTCATTCTGCTATATTTTACAATCAACAATTCCACTGCCATTCGGTCACTCAGCTTCCCGGTCTTCACATCCTCTTCTGCCTGCACGCAATCTGCCACTGCGCTCTTCAGCCTTCCTGCCGTCATCCTCCCTGCCTGGGCAAGGTTCTTCCTGACTGCGAACTCCGGGATGCCTGCCCTAGAAGCAATGAACTTATTATCATACCCCTGCTCCCGCAGTTCCTTCACCAATTGCAGGATATGGAACTGCCTGGCAATCAGGAAAAGAATCCGCATGGGCGGCTCCTTCAAGGCTAGCAGGTCATAATACAGCCCCAGCGCTTCCTCCTGCTTCCTGGCCACAATCTTGTCCACCATCTCAAACACTCTCCCTGTCGTCTGGGAGACACAGACTGCCTCCACATCCTCTGCCGTAATCACATCCCTTCCCATGGTATAGCAGGCCAGCTTCTCTAGCTCCTTGTCAATATGCTCCATATCATCCTCTGCCTTTTCCAGGAAAAGCCGCATTACAGGCTGGGTGATTTTTTTCCCTTCCCTTTTCAGACGCTGGAGGATCCATTGCACCAAAAGCTTCTCGCTCTGCCTTGGGAACTCCACTGCCCGCCCGGCCTTCTTGACCGCCTTATACATCTTGCCGCGCTTATCCACCTCTTCCTCCACAAAGACAAAACAGGCGGTGGCTGCAATTTCCTTCATATAATCTGCCAGCGCTTCACAAGGATGCTTGAAAACCCCGCTGTTCTCGATTAGAATCAGCCTGCGCTCTGCAAAAAAAGGAAGGGTCTCCGCCAGGTCGATAATCTCTCCAGGGTTGATGTTCTTCCCTTCAAAATACGCAGCGTTCATGGTATCGCCCGGCTGGGACAAGGCATGCTGCAGCTTTTTTTTATACTGGTTTTTCAGGTACGCCTCTTCCCCATACAACAAATACACCGGCTGGAACTCCCTGGCTGCGATGTCTGCATCAATTGTCCTCACCGCTCCATCCTCCATATTAAAACAAGCCCTTGCAGCCTGCCATGGGACAGGGCTGCCCCACAGTTCTTTCTATTATACTACTTATAGGTGGCCACTACAAGCCAAAATTAAAAAACAAGGGATAGCCATCCGCTCTGGCCATCCCTTGGAAATATCCGCAAACATCCCTATGCGATTTTCTTGCGGTTCAACAGATAAATCGCCGCAAGCAGCGCCGCACTAAGCGCCAAAAGCGCAGCAGTGGCTTTGGCAAACACTGGCTGACCCTGCTCCATCCAGGCAAAAAGCCGGGTCTCCACCCGAAGGACAGACACCAGGTTGGCTCCCATATGCGCAAAAAGCGCCCCATACAAATGCCCGGCCTCCTCCATAAGCCAAGCCAGGAGCAAGCCCAAAAGCCCTGCATAAATAAACTGCACCAGGTTCATATGGAGGACTCCAAACAACAGCGCTGAAAGGAGGGCCGCCAACAGACGGCTGACCCTTTCCCGCTTCTTCCCCTGCTCCGTCTTTTCTTCATTGTCGAAAATCAGCATGTCACAGAGCCTTCCATATACAAGGCCCCGATAGAGCATCTCCTCTAGGAAAGGAGTAAGCAGGCAGGCGCCCAACAGCTCAAAGGCAATCCCCCCGGCGAAAAAATACCCTGCTGTTTCCTGGTACCCCTCAGAGATTTCCTCTAAGGCCGTCAAGGCCAAGAGATTATTCAAGGCTGTGCCTATGAAAGCCCCCGCCAGGAACATAAGCGCCCCATTTGCGATTTTCTGCCATGGCGCCTTCCTCCCAAGCGCCATCCCCATATGCTCCCAAAATACCGTGGGCTCCTTCCTGTCCTTATTGTAATAACTGGCAATAAAGGGTATGGTGACCGCTACGGTAGCCGTCTGCAACGCCATATACTGCTCCTTGTAATCCGCACCCAGAAAAGACGCCAGCATGGCAAACAAGGTCATGGCCAAATTTGTCACCACAAAGTAAATAAACACAGGGTATATCACATTCCATGATTTAAAAATCGGGCTGTTTTGCTTATTCTTCAGATTCATTTTCCACTCTCTCTTTCGCTTCCGCCAGCCTAACCCCGCTGGTCTCTTCCTCTATCTCATACTGCATCTGGCGCAGCTTGGCATCCTGTGAAATGGCGCGCAAAATGCGGTTGATGTCCGCCGGCGAAAACATCCCAATGCTCTTTGCCAAGGCATCGATGCAATCCCGGTTCACCACCAGGCACCCGCCTTTTTCTAGGGGGATGGAAAGGCATTTCCCCGGGTCTGACACATCTCCCAGGCACAGCCTGTTATTCTCATAATCACACTGGTAGGCCACTCCCTGGTACACAATCATGCCATTGCTGTCTGCCAGAGCAGAATATGGGGCATCGCCTGCCTTGGCGCCCTTATCGCCAAAGCGTATGGACTGATTCCTTTGCCCCTGCCCTACCATGCATGCCAGCCAATCCTGCCTGTCTTCCTGCCCTTGGCGCCGCTGCTCCTGCCGCTGTTTTAGAGCCTCCTCTTCCCTTTCCCTGATATCCTCCTTGTATTCATCCAGGTAACTGTCCACCCTTTCCAATAGCTTATCCCATTCCTTTTCAGAAAATTCAGCAATGGACTTCCCTTTCGGGCTCCCCGCCCCATTTTGCAAATGCCTGCCATTTGCCGCATATGCTGCAACAGCCTGAGAAAAACTCCCATTTCCCACAACGCCTTGTATGCTTCCTGCTGCCATATCCTTTCCTCCTCCTATCCTGCGCCTTGCCACGATACAGCAAAGCCTATTATGCCAAAACTTATGAACCCCGCCAAATATGTTGGGCAGACTTGGCCCTTTGCCCTAACACTCAAATCCTCTGCGGCATCCATCAAACGCTGCTTGCCGGAACCAACAGAAAAAAGGCACTTCTCTCTATCCTTCCATAGAAACAAATGCCCTCCCTAGCATTATTTATATCGGTATTTCTTTGGAAATAATTAACTGCCATACCATTTAAGACTCGTTCTGCGCAATCTATTACGATATTCCACTGCCAGAGCAATGCAAGGGATTGCACCATTTTCTTTTTCTGTCATATTCTATAAAAAAAGAAAGAAGGATATACCCTTATGGATAATTATCATACAGCATCCAACTGTGGCTGCAGCCAAGATATGCCACAGAGCAAAATGCCTGGCAATTCCAGCCAAGGCAGCAGCGCTCCCTGCGCAGCTCAATGTGCGTCGGGCACAGGCCAGGCTACCCGGCGCATGGCAAGCCAGCCCTCTGAAAATTCCTGCCCGGCAAATATGCGCCAGCGCCAAATGGCCAATACCCAACGCCAGATGGCGCAAATCCAACGCAACGGAGGCGGCGCCCCCTGCCCGGCAAGCATTGGCCAACGCCAAATAGGCTCGATCCCGCATCATATGGCGAACCGCCCAAGCCGCCCGCAAATGGCTCCCCCCTGCCCAAGCAGAGAGGACCCCTTGTCAGGCATGCCCATCGCAATGGCTTACGTCCCATGGCAATTTTTCCAGGAAACTTATGAGCCAGACAAAGCGCTGCAGTATGGGACGATTTTCCCAGAGCTGAACAAACCATTTTATGGGAAAGGAGGCTGCCCAAAATGAGAGGAAACCAGATGGAACAGATGAAATTATTCCAGTGGATCAATACGGTAAGCTTTGCTGTAAACGACATTACCTTGTACCTGGATACCCACCCCACTGACCAGGAAGCCATCAATTACTTCAACCATTTCCGTGAAATCCGCACGAATGCCTTAAAAGAATACGAAGAATACTACGGGCCGCTGACCATTGACACTGCCCATCCCGGCCAGAAATGGCTCTGGTCAACACAGCCCATGCCCTGGGAAGGAGGTTACTGCTAATGTGGAATTATGAAAAGCGATTACAATACCCTGTCAATATCACCCAGACCAACCCCAAAATAGCACAGGTTATCATCAGCCAGTTTGGCGGCCCGGATGGCGAGCTATCCGCCTCCATGCGCTATCTGTCCCAGCGGTACACGATGCCTTACCGGGAAGTCGCAGGGCTGCTAACTGATATTGGTAGAGAAGCCCCTGAAATGTTCCATCTCAGGGGCTTGCGCTT
>CAOKUK010000216.1 GCA_948472595.1 uncultured Eubacterium sp. | reverse complement strand
CAGGAGCTGAAAGTTGTGAAGAGAAAGGAAGTCGCCCAGAAAATCAAAGAGGCCAGGGAGCAGGGCGACCTTTCGGAAAATGCGGAGTACGATGCCGCTAAGGATGAGCAGCGGGACATTGAGGCGAGGATTGAGGAAATTGAGAAAATCCTGAAAAATGCAGAAGTGGTTGTGGAAGACGAAGTGGATTTGGACAAAATCAGCGTGGGGTGCTGCGTGAAAATCTACGACTGCGAGTTTGAGGAAGAATTAGAGTACAAGATTGTGGGCTCCACAGAAGCCAACAGCCTCCAGGGCAAGATTTCCAATGAATCCCCTGTGGGGAAGGCGCTGATTGGGGCGAAGATAGGGGACACCATCCAAATTGAGACACAGGCAGGCGCGATAGAATACAAGGTGTTAGGGATTGAGCGCTCTAACTAATATCCGTTTCGGCCAGGCAGCTTAGCTTTGTAAGGCACATAGAATGGAGGAAAAGGAAATGGGACAGACAAATCAGCCGCAAAAGCAGGATTTGAACCAGCTCTTACAGGTTCGCCATGATAAGTTAAGGGATTTGCAGGAAAATGGCAAAGACCCTTTCCAAATTACAAAATACGACGTCACAAACCACAGCCAGGAAATTAAGGATCATTTTGACGATATGGAAGGAAAGCTCGTCAGCTTGGCAGGGCGCATGATGTTTAAGCGCGTCATGGGCAAGGCGTCCTTTTGCAATATCCAGGATTTGCTGGGAAGCATTCAGGTATACGTTGCCAGGGACAGCGTAGGAGAGGATAGCTACAAGGACTTTAAAAAATATGACGTAGGCGACATCTTGGGGGTTAAGGGCGAAGTGTTTAAGACAAAGACAGGGGAAATGTCCATCCATGCCCAGGAAGTGACGCTGCTGTCTAAGAGCCTGCAGATTCTGCCGGAGAAATTCCATGGCTTGACCGATACGGACACTAGGTACCGGCAGCGGTATGTGGATTTGATTATGAATACGGAAGTGAAAGACACCTTCATCAAGCGATCTAAGGTATTGAGCAGCATTCGCAGGTACCTGGATGGGCAGGGATTTATGGAGGTGGAGACCCCAATGCTGGTAGCCAATGCCGGCGGTGCGGCAGCCAGGCCTTTTGAGACCCATTTCAATGCGCTGAATGAGGACTTGAAGCTGCGGATTTCCTTGGAGCTTCCCTTAAAGCGGCTGATTGTAGGCGGCTTGGAGCGAGTCTATGAGATTGGGCGCGTGTTCCGCAACGAGGGGCTGGACACCAGGCATAACCCAGAATTCACCCTGATGGAGCTGTACCAGGCATATACGGATTACCATGGCATGATGGACCTAACGGAGAACCTTTACCGTTATGTGGCCAAAGAAGTGACAGGATCAGAGCAGCTTACCTATGGGGAGCATACTATGGATTTGTCCAAGCCCTTTGCGCGCATTACCATGGTAGAGGCTGTGAAGAAATATGCGGACGTGGACTTTGACGCAGTGGGCACGACGGAAGAGGCGAAGAGACTGGCAGATGAGCGCAATATTGAATATGAGGACAGGCACAAGAAAGGGGATATCCTGAACCTGTTCTTTGAAGAATATGTAGAGGAGCATTTAATCCAGCCCACTTTTGTCATGGATCACCCCATTGAGATTTCCCCATTGACGAAGAAGAAGCCTGAAAACCCAGAGTATGTGGAGCGGTTTGAGTTCTTTATGAATGGCTGGGAAATGGCGAATGCCTATTCTGAGCTGAACGACCCCATTGACCAGAGGGAGCGGTTTGCAGCCCAGGAAGCGCTTTTAGCTGCCGGGGACGATGAGGCGAACCATACGGATGAGGACTTCCTGAACGCCTTGAGCATTGGGATGCCGCCTACAGGCGGGATTGGCTTCGGGATTGACCGAATGGTGATGATGATGACAGACTCGCCTGCCATAAGGGATGTAATTTTCTTTCCCACCCTCAAAAGTTTGGATAAAAAATCGCCTGACAGCGCAAAACCGGCGAAGAAAGAAGAGGGGGCTGCCAAAGCGGCAAAGAAGAGCAGCATATCCCGCGAAAAGGCGCTTGCTCTTTTGAAAGAATATAACAAAGAGCCGTTCCATATCCAGCATGCATTGACAGTGGAAGGGGTCATGCGCTGGTTTGCCAAGGAGCTTGGCTATGAAGAGGAGGAAGAGTTCTGGGGCATCACCGGGCTTCTCCACGACATTGATTTTGAGCGTTACCCTGAGGAGCATTGTAAGAAAGCGCCGGAAATCCTGCGTCAGGCTGGGGTGAGCGAGGACATGATTTATGCGGTATGCTCCCATGGGTATGGAATCTGCAGCGAGGAAGAGCCAAAGCTGGAGATGGAAAAGGTGCTGTTTGCGGCAGATGAGCTGACGGGGCTTATCTGGTCTTGTGCGCTGATGAGGCCTTCTAAGAGCACGATGGATTTGGAGGTCAAGAGCCTGAAGAAGAAATTTAAGGATAAGCGTTTTGCGGCAGGATGCTCCCGGGAGATTATTTCCCAAGGGGCAGAGCGCTTAGGATGGGAGCTGGACGAGCTCTTTGACAAGACCATCCAGGCCATGAGGAGCTGCGAGGAGTCTGTGGCAAAGGAGATAGAGGGATAATAAGAAGACAGGCGGCAGGGAACTGCCGCCTTGTGCTTTGCAAATGACGTTCAAAAAAATAGGGCAGGCGTCTTGCCTGCCCTATTTCCCTTAAAATCCTTCTGAATCTTAGCCGAAGTACCTTTTCAGCAGGCCAGCGAATGCCTTGCCATGCCTTGCCTCGTCCCTTGCCATTTCATGCACGGTATCGTGGATGGCGTCTAAATTGGCAGCCTTTGCGCGTTTTGCAAGGTCGGTCTTGCCAGCGGTTGCGCCGTTCTCAGCCTCAACCCTCATTTCCAGGTTCTTCTTGGTGCTGTCTGTTACGACTTCGCCCAAAAGCTCTGCAAACTTAGCGGCATGCTCTGCCTCTTCATAAGCGGCCTTTTCCCAGTATAAGCCGATTTCCGGATAGCCTTCCCGATGTGCCACCCTTGCCATAGCTAAGTACATGCCGACTTCTGTGCATTCGCCGTTGAAGTTGGCCCTTAAGTCCTCTAAAATATCCTCAGATACGCCCTGTGCAACGCCTACTACGTGCTCTGCTGCCCATGACATCTCGCCAGACTGCTCAGTGAATTTCTCTGCCGGTGCGTTGCACTGTGGACATTTTTCTGGGGCTGCATCTCCTTCGTAAACATAGCCGCATACATTACATACAAATTTTTTCATTTTTTTCTTCCTTTCTTGTATTGTTATTTATTTTTATGTCTCTGTAATATTAGTAATTATTACTGATATTAAGTTATCATAATTCACTGTTAGTGTCAAGTAGTATTTTTAAATTTTAAATTATTTTTTGTCATTTTCCGGCATAAGGGCAGGCGGCGTCAGGCATGATTTGCATGTGCCAAAAAAATAGGTAAAATGCCCTTCAATCTTTCCGTCGAAGGAATTTTCTGCCAGAATGTTGATATGGTTGATATTTTCCATTTCCAAATCCAGGACGCAGCCGCATTTTTGGCAGATAAAGTGGTAATGTGGGGCAGTGTTCCCATCAAAGCGGTCGGGGCCTATGCCCGTGGAAATCTTCTGGATTTCCCCCAGCTCGGCCAATAAGGAAAGGTTCCGGTACACCGTCCCAAGGCTGATATTGGGAAAAGATTTGCGCACATTCATATAAACGGTTTCGGCAGTGGGGTGGTTTGGGCAGCAGGCGAGGAAGTCCCGGATGCATTCCCTCTGTCGGCTGTATTTTATCAATAGTCTTCCCTCCTGTCAATAATAGTAATCAATCTTGATTTTATGTTAAATATAATCCCTGGGAGGGGAAATGTCAAGGGCTTTCAGAAATTTCCATCTTTACAAAGAGGGGTTTCTGTGTTATGATTCTGAGCAAGCCAATTTGCCGTGGCATTCTTACCATCCTAGAAGGAGGGGACGATATGTCACAGAGCAAGAAAATCTTTCGGGCAGCTTTAGCTGCCATCTGCATGGTTACCATGCTGTTAACATCTCATGCCGGCGCTGTTACAGCGCATGCTGCATCCAGTTATGGGTTTGTGCTGCTCAATTCCTATTCCAAGACGATGAAAATAGGGGACGAAGCCTACCTTGTAGCGGTCACGTCTACAGGCAAGAAAGCCACATTTTCCTCCAGCGACCGGACAGTTGCGTCCGTAAATACCTATGGGAAGATTACTGCCAAGAAAGCTGGCACGGCTATCATCACGGCGAAAATCCGAAATGGGGAAGCAAGCTGCAAGGTCACGGTGCAAAAGACCACCATTCAGCTAAGCGCAAAGAGCATATCTATGGAAAATGGGGAAGCCAAGAGGCTGGAAGCCACTGTCTCCACAGGGCATGCCCCTAAATTCAAATCCAGCAAGTCCAGCATCGCTTCTGTTGACGAACAAGGCGTCATCTTGGCGAAAAAGCCTGGGTCGGCCACTATTACGGTCACGGCAGATAAGACTTCTGTCACCTGTAAGGTCACCGTCAGGCAGCCCAAGGTCAAATTGAGCAAGAGCTCTGCATCTCTTTACCGCAGGGAGAAGGTGAAGCTATCCGTAACATCCACATCCAAAACTGCGCCAAAGTGGAAAAGCAATAAGAAAAGCGTAGCCACTGTGGATAACAATGGGTGGGTCACCGCCGTCAAAAATGGCAAGGCCACCATTACGGTTACGGTGGATAATGTCAGCAAAACCTGCGAGGTCACAGTCAAGAAACCGGAGATTAAATTTGAAAAGGTCAGCGTGAGCCTGAATGTGGGGCAATCCTTCCATGCAAAGGTCACAGTATCTTCTAAGAATAAGCCGGAGTTTTCCAGTTCCAATACGAACGTGGCGTCTGTGGATGAGAATGGGAAAATTACGGCAAAGTCGAAAGGGAAGGCATATATCTATGCCAAGGAGGATGGCACAAAAGAGCGGATGACCGTTGTCGTGAAGGAGAAATAAGAATCAACAAAAGGAGATTGGGTGAGAGCCGCGGCAAGTTTGGCGAAAGATATTTTTGATTATCGAAACATACAGAATTTTGGCATATTTAATTCCGAGCGCTTTGCTTTGAATCCTGCCCATAGGCGTTACTTTTACAGTTAGCTCGGCCCAGGCGCCCTCACGGCACATGAAAGGTTCTGCTTAGTGCTGCTTTGTTCCCAAC
>CAOKUK010000215.1 GCA_948472595.1 uncultured Eubacterium sp. | reverse complement strand
AGAATTCGTGAACAGCCTTCAATACCAGGCGGGGGATAAAGCGGAATTGCTGGCTTTTGACTCGATTGTGCATCAGATGTGCTTCTACACCAGCGATAAGGGGCTTTTGTCAAACGGTGTCGCAAACATGGCCACGGACGGCAGGACAGCTTTTTACGATGCGGTGTACAACAGCATCAACCATGCGGCATTGCAGGGAGGCGCCCGCTGCGTCATCGCCTTTACCGATGGGCAGGACAACGAGAGCATGCACAGCGATGGGGATTTAGTACAGTATGCCAATGCCAGCCAGGTTCCAGTGTATGTCATTGGCGTAGGAAGCGAGGTAGAAGAGGGAATCCTAAGGGGCATTGCAGAAAATACCGGCGGGCAGTATTGGTATATTGACGACCTGTACGATCTGCAGGAGATTTTTAACCAGATTTATGAGGAGCAGAAAAAGCTCTATGCCGTGGAGTATGTCAGCGACAGTGGAATGGATGCGTATCTGGATCGTGAATTGGAAGTGTCCGTTGCAGGGGCAGGCTATAAGGCGGAAGGGTCTATGCGCTTTACGCCGGTGCATTCCATCGGGGAGGGCAGCCATGATTCCCGCTACGAGCTGGTGAAAGAGGCGTTGACTTGGGAAGAGGCTGCTCAGCGCTGCGAGGAGATGGGAGGCCATTTAGCCACAATCACTTCACAGGAAGAGATGGCCCAGCTGACAGCCATGGCAGACCAGGCAGGGCTTCGGTATATCTGGCTGGGAGGCTATACCTCTTTTGACAGCGCCGACAATGTGTTCGGACACTGGGTCACAGGGGAAGAATTTTCCTACCAGGCCTGGTCTCCAGGGGAGCCGTCCAGGCAGGACGCTGCAGACGGTGCGGATGAATGGTATATTATGCTCTGGAATATCCCGGAGTTGGGCGGCTGGTCCTGGAATGACCAGCGCAACGACCCGGCCTCCCTGATTCCGACGATGAAGGAATCCATGGGCTTTATTTGCGAATACGAGATTTAAGCCGTATAATCCTGGAAATTCTGCAAATACTGAATGCAAGAAGCGCAGCGGCTGCAAAGGCACTTGCGGCTGCAAAGCAGGATGGAAAGGAGTGCAGCTATGAGTTTAAGCTTAACGATTACGAATGTCCATGCCAGGGAAATCTTAGATTCCAGGGGCAATCCTACGGTTGAGGCGGATGTGACAGTGGAGGATTGCGGCGGCAGGGCTTCCACAGGTCGGGCCGCAGTCCCCTCTGGGGCGTCCACAGGCAAATTTGAGGCCGTGGAGCTTCGGGATGGGGAGCCTAGGTATTTTGGCCTGGGCGTTTTGAACGCCGTGAAGCATGTCAATGACAAGATTGCCAAAGTGTTAATTGGCAAAAATGCGCTGAACCAGGTGGAGGTTGACCGGATTCTCCTCGCAGAGGACGGCACGGATGACAAGATTAACCTGGGCGCAAACGCCATGCTGAGCGTGTCCTTGGCAGTCGCCAGGGCAGCCGCCAAAGCCATGGATCTTCCTTTGTACCAGTATTTGGGCGGCGTCCATGCCAAGCAGATGCCTGTCCCTATGATGAATATTTTAAATGGCGGGCGCCATGCCGCCAACACCGTGGATTTCCAGGAATTTATGATTATGCCGGTAGGCGCCCAAAGCTACCGGGACGCCTTGCGCATGTGCGCAGAGGTGTACCACAACCTGAAGAAAATCTGTGAGAAGGGAGGCCTTTCCACAGCCGTAGGGGATGAGGGAGGCTTTGCCCCGGACTTGCCGGACACGGCGGCTGCCTTAGACTTGATTATGGAGGCGATAAAGGCGTCCGGATACCAGCCGGGCGAGGATTTCAAGATTGCTTTGGATGTGGCCGCCAGCGAGCTGTATGACGAGAAGACAGGCCGGTACCATTTCCCAGGGGAATCAAAGGCCAAGGGAGAGAAGGTTGCCCGGGATACGGCTGGGATGATTGATTATTACAGCGAATTGATTGAGAAATACCCCATCATTTCCATTGAGGACGGATTGGATGAAGAGGATTGGGATGGCTGGCAGGCCATGACAGAGCGCCTGGGCGAGCGTCTGCAGCTGGTGGGGGATGATTTGTTCGTGACAAACACCAAGCGCTTAGACGCCGGCATCAAGCTTGGCGCAGCGAACGCCATCTTGATAAAGGTGAACCAAATCGGCACCCTGACAGAGGCTATGGAGGCCATTGAGATTGCCCACAAGAACGCTTACCGGGCCGTGATTTCCCACCGTTCCGGCGAGACGGAGGACACCTTTATCGCAGACTTGGCCGTGGCGGTCAATGGGGGGCAGATTAAGACAGGCGCTCCCTGCCGGGCAGAGCGGACCGCCAAATATAACCAGCTGCTGCGCATCGAAGAGCAGTTGGGCATTGTGGCGGAATATAAGAACCCCTTTAATAAAATTTAGGGAAAAAAATGATTGAAAAATCCCTTGTCTTATGGTAGACTAAAAAGAGTTTTTGGAATAAGAGCGACGTATCGGCGGCCGCACTGGCCTGCCGGGCCGTTGCCGTTAGGATTTCTACAGGAGGTAAAGGAAAGTGGCAGTATTGAAAACCGTGTTAATGGTAGTATTTATCTTAATAAGCATTGCGTTGACAGTGATCGTTTTAATGCAGGAAGGTAAATCTGCCGGCCTTGGCGCTATCAGCGGAGCCGCAGATACATACTGGGGCAAGAATAAAGGGCGCTCCATGGAAGGTATCCTTGTGAAGTTCACGAGGGCTTTGGTGGTTCTGTTCCTGGTGATTGCAGCAGTGTTGAATATTGGGAGCTTCTAAGGCATCTGTTTTTGGGCAGGGAGCCTTGTATCCGGCTCCCATATGCGGAAGCGCAAAGGACTGTCGTAGGAGGGCAGTCCTTTTTTTATCTTATGGGGAAGACCGTGTTGCTGCGGAGCAATAAAGTTTATGATTTTCCTATAAGATTCAGAACTCTTCAAGCAGGATACTCTCGTTTCGCTGGGGCAGACCCTGCGCGCGCAAATTAGGGAGGTAATATATGGATAGAGAATTATTGAATCAAAGGAAGAAGGCGATTTATGAATTTATGTGCAGCGACCTGTATGTGCCGATGAAGCAAAAGGAGCTTGCGGCTTTGATGAACGTGCCCCGCAGTGAGCGGGAAGAGCTGGCTCAGGTGTTAGACGGCCTTGTGGAGGAGGGACGGATTGAGTGTTCCAAGAAGGGGAAGTATTCCAAAGCTGAGCGCAAGGCCCGAAACGGCGTGTTTACAGGGAATATAAGGGGATTTGGGTTCGTGACGGTGGAGGGGGAGCCGGAGGATATCTTCATACCGGAAGCCTATGTCAACGGCGCCATGCATGGGGATTTTGTGCAAGTGGAGCTGCTGCCGGGGAAGGCGGAGTCTGGGAAGCGCCGCGAGGGCAAGGTCGCAAAGGTTTTAGAGCGGGGGACGGTTCGCGTGGTGGGCCTGTTTCAGAAGAAGAAAACCTTTGGCTTTGTGTGCCCGGACAACATGAAGCTGGGGCAGGATATTTTTATCCCCATAGAGCATTCCAAAGGGGCTGTGGACGGGCATAAGGTGGTAGTGGAGCTTACGGAATACGGGGACGACAGGAGGAAGCCGGAGGGGAAGGTAGTGGAAATCCTCGGCCATATCAACGACCCGGGGACGGACATCCTGTCCATTGTCAAAGGATATGACCTCCCCACGGAATTTCCGGAAAAAGTCTTAAACCAGGCAGAGCGAATCGCAAAGCCGGTCAGCGTCGCAGACATGGCTGGCCGCATGGATATAAGGGACTGGCAGATGGTGACCATAGACGGGGAGGACGCCAAGGATCTGGATGACGCTGTCACGTTGACCAAGGAAGGGGATTTGTATCATTTGGGCGTGCACATTGCAGACGTGACAAATTATGTCCAGGAGCGCAGCGCCTTGGATGTGGAGGCGTTAGAGCGCGGGACAAGCGTGTATTTGGTAGACCGGGTCATCCCCATGCTGCCCCATGCGCTCTCAAACGGCATCTGCTCCCTGAACCAGGGGGAAGACAGGCTGGCGCTTAGCTGCATGATGGTGATTGACGGGAAGGGAAATGTGACGGACCACAAGATTGCCGAGACCGTGGTGCGGGTAGACCGCCGGATGAGCTACACCAGCGTGCGCAAAATCCTGAAGGACAAGGATGAGGCGGAACGGGAAGCCTACAGGGAGCTTGTGCCCATGTTTGAGCTTATGGAGGAGCTGGCGGCCATTCTGCGGGAAAAGCGCAGGAAGCGGGGCTCCATTGACTTTGATTTTCCTGAGACGAAAATTGTCTTGGATCAGAGGGGGAAGCCCTTAGAGATTAAGCCCTATGAGCGGAATGTGGCCACAAAGATTATCGAGGATTTCATGCTGATTGCCAATGAGACGGTGGCTCAGGACTTTTTCTGGCAGGAAATCCCCTTCGTCTACCGGACCCACGATGTGCCGGATACAGAGAAAATCCGCAAGCTGCGCCATTTTATCCACAACTTTGGCTATTCCATGAAAGTGGGGCAGGAGGACATCCACCCCAAGGAGCTGCAGAAGCTTCTGGAGAAGATAGACGACACGCCGGAAGAGGCGCTGATTAGCC
This sequence comes from uncultured Eubacterium sp., assembly GCA_948472595.1. Taxonomy (GTDB): domain Bacteria; phylum Bacillota; class Clostridia; order Lachnospirales; family Lachnospiraceae; genus Petralouisia. The sequence goes on along the minus strand of CAOKUK010000215.1, from coordinate 609 downwards.
GGCTGACGTTGCGCTCCATGCGCCAGGCAAAGTACACGACGGAGTGCACGGGGCATTTTGGGCTGGCCTGCCAGTATTACTGCCATTTTACCTCCCCAATCCGCAGGTACCCGGATTTGCAGATTCATCGGATTATCAAAGAGACATTGCGCGGGAGGATGAACGAGAAACGGATTTCCCATTATGAGGGGATTTTGCCCAAAGTGGCCGACCATTCCAGCAAGCGTGAGCGGCGCGCAGAGGAAGCGGAGCGGGAGACGGATAAGCTCAAAAAGGTGGAGTATATGTCAGAGCATATCGGCGAAGTGTTTGAAGGGGTCATCTCCAGCGTGACAGCCTGGGGGATGTATGTGGAGCTGCCCAATACCATAGAAGGCATGGTCCATGTGGCGAACCTGGCTGGGGACTATTACCACTATGAGGAATCCACCTATGAATTGGTGGGGGAGACGACAGGGAAGCGCTATAAGCTGGGCCAGACAATTGAGGTAGCAGTGGCCAGCGTCAATAAGGTTTTGCGCACCATCGATTTCATGCTGCCAAAGGACATGGAGGATTTTTTCGGCATGCCGGAAGAAGTTAAGAAAGGAATTGTAAATGGGGAAAGAA
>CAOKUK010000214.1 GCA_948472595.1 uncultured Eubacterium sp. | reverse complement strand
CGATATACTATCCTTACCACGAAAAAAATATCAAAGAAAAGAGGTACACCCAAAATGAAAAGTGATAATGTAAAAAAAGGCATGCAGCAAGCCCCGCACCGTTCTCTTTTCAATGCCTTAGGCTTCACGAAAGAGGAAATGGACAAGCCCTTAGTGGGAATCGTAAGCTCCTACAATGAAATCGTTCCCGGCCATATGAACCTGGATAAAATCGTAAACGCCGTAAAGCTAGGCGTTGCCGAAGCCGGAGGCGTCCCTGTGGTATTCCCTGCGATTGCGGTCTGCGATGGGATTGCCATGGGGCACACTGGCATGAAATACTCTTTGGTTACCCGGGACTTAATTGCGGATTCCACGGAATGCATGGCGTTAGCCCATCAATTCGACGCCTTGGTGATGGTTCCGAACTGTGACAAGAATGTTCCGGGGCTTTTGATGGCGGCTGCCCGCATCAACGTGCCAACCGTATTTGTGTCTGGCGGCCCTATGCTGGCAGGCCATGTGAAAGGGCGCAAGACCAGCCTGTCCTCTATGTTTGAGGCGGTTGGATCTTACGCTGCAGGCACGATGACAGAGGAGGATGTGTGCGAATTTGAAGAGAAGGCATGTCCTACTTGCGGATCTTGTTCGGGCATGTACACGGCCAATTCCATGAACTGCCTGACGGAGGCTTTGGGCATGGGGCTTCAGGGGAACGGCACGATTCCGGCCGTGTATTCTGACCGCCTGCGCTTGGCTAAGCATGCGGGCATGGCTGTGATGGAGCTGCTCCGCCAGAACATCTGCCCCAGGGATATCATGACAAAGGATGCTATTTTAAATGCGCTGACTGTGGATATGGCTTTGGGGTGCTCTACCAACAGCATGCTGCACCTTCCGGCAATCGCCCATGAAATTGGCTTTGATTTTGACATTGGATTTGCCAATGAAATCAGCGAGAAGACGCCGAACCTCTGCCACTTAGCGCCGGCAGGGCCTACTTATATGGAAGACTTGAACGAGGCCGGCGGCGTCTATGCCGTGATGAATGAGTTGGCAGAGCTTGGCTTGCTGAACTTGGGATGCATGACAGTGACGGGTAAGCCCATTGGGGAAAATATTAAGGGATGCGCAAACAAAAACCCAGAGGTTATCCGTACTTTGGACAATCCTTACAGCAAAACCGGGGGGCTTGCCGTCCTGAAAGGGAATTTGGCTCCAGAGGGAAGCGTGGTAAAACGTTCTGCAGTGGCGCCGGAAATGATGGTGCATGAAGGGCCGGCCCGTGTGTTTGACTGTGAAGAGGATGCCATTGCGGCCATCAAGGGAGGCAAAATCGTATCCGGCGATGTGGTTGTCATCCGTTATGAAGGGCCAAAGGGAGGCCCTGGCATGCGCGAAATGCTGAATCCGACGTCTGCCATTGCAGGCATGGGGCTTGGCTCTACCGTTGCCCTGATTACAGACGGGCGTTTCTCGGGCGCCAGCCGCGGGGCTTCCATTGGGCACGTCTCCCCGGAAGCAGCTGTGGGTGGGGCGATTGCTCTGGTAGAGGAAGGCGATAAGATTAAGATTAATATACCGGAAATGACGTTGGAACTGGATGTGCCGGAGGATGTGCTGGCAGCAAGGAAGGCCGCCTGGAAGCCAAGGGAGCCGAAGGTGACAGAGGGGTATCTGGCGCGTTATGCCCAAATGGTGACCTCGGGCGCAACCGGAGCCGTGATGAAGCGCAAGCTCTAGGAGGCCGCTTAAGTGGCAGCCTGGGCTGCGCTGGAGCAGAAAGCGCAGATGGCTGCTTAAGGGGCGGCTTGGGCTGCGGCAGAATGCTGTTATTAGGATGGGAAAGGGGTGCTTATCATTGCCGGGGAAGAGGATTGCAGTGATAGAAGACGACAAAAGCCTGAATGATGGGATTGTGCTGGCATTAAAGCGAGAAGGCTACCAATTTGCCCAGTATGACTCACTGGCGGGCGCAAGGGCAGGCAGGGCGGAATCTGCCTGCGACCTGCTGGTGCTGGATATCAACCTGCCGGATGGGGATGGGTTTGCCTATCTCCAGGAAATCCGCAAGGTATCGGATGTCCCGGTTATTATTTTGACGGCCAATGATTTGGAGACGGATGAAGTGATGGGGCTGGAGCTGGGAGCCGATGATTATGTGACAAAGCCTTTCAGCCTGATGGTGCTGCGGGCAAGGATTGAGAAGGCTTTAAAAAGAGACAGGCTTGGGGGCGGAAATGTCTACCAGGCCTGTGGCTTTTTCTTTGATTTTGGGAAGATGCTGTTTTCCAGGGATGGGCAGGAGATTGCCCTCAGCAAGACCGAGCAGAAGCTTTTGCGTTGCTTGGTGGAAAACAGGGGGATTACGTTATCCAGGGGGAAGCTGGTGGACGCAGTCTGGACAGACGGTGGGGAATATGTGGATGAAAACGCCCTGTCTGTGGCAGTGAAGCGGCTGTGCGATAAGCTGGAGCCCTGCCCTTCTAAGCCCAGATACTTAAAGACGGTCTATGGCCTTGGCTATGCGTGGCAGGAGGGAGGTCAGGCGTGAGGGGGATTCGTAAGACTTATGCCAGGCTGAACCAGATGGTGGACGCAGCGATAGACGGCAGTTTTGAAGAAATGGAATTTAATGAGACAGAGCTTTCCAAGCTGGAGGCGAAATGGAAGCGTTTCCTGGTGTCTGCCCAGCTTTCCCAGGAACAGCTCATGGAAGAAAGGGCCAGCATCCAAAGCCTGGTGTCGGACATTTCCCACCAGCTTAAGACGCCCCTTTCCAATATCCTGTTGTACGCCCAATTGCTGGAGGAGCAGGAGCTGGATGAAGGCAGCAGGGCGCTGGCGGAGGAAATTAGGCGGCAGTCGGGGAAGCTTCAGTTCCTGATGCAGTCTTTGGTGAAAGCTTCCAGGCTGGAGGCAGGCACTTTCCAATTCTTTCCCGAGAAACAGGAGGTCTTTCCCTTGCTGCAAGAGGCGGTTTGGGAAATGGAAGCGAAGGCAGAGGAGCGGGGGATTGTGATTTCCCATCCGCTGCCAAAACTTTCGGCAAGCGCCGTGTTTGACCGGAAATGGACGGCAGAGGCGTTGGGGAATCTTTTGGATCATGCCATAAAATATTCTTACCCGGGCGGGGCGGTATCTGTTTCCGTCACGGAATATGAAATGTTCCTGCGCATAGGCGTCCATGACCGAGGGATTGGGATAGCGGAAGGGGAGGCAGCCTTGGTGTTCCAGCGTTTTTACCGGGGGCAAAAGGCCAGGGGAGAGGAAGGCGTAGGCCTGGGGCTTTATTTGGCCAGGCAGATTGCAGAGGGGCAGGGCGGCTACCTTTCGGCAGAGGCCAGGCCAGGTGGCGGGAGCAGCTTTTACTTGTGCCTCCCCAAGGAAATGAGTGGGTTCGGCTATGAGTAGCCTGATTTACAAGCGGCCAGCACGCTGGATCTGCAATTTGGCAAGGACGTGCCGGCAGGGATTTTTGATGGTTTTTCTATAAAGATTTCAAAATTGTAAGATTTTAGAAATAACCTGGAAAGATGCCTTTGCTATAATCTGAGAGAAGAATGAAACAAAAGGAGGAAATAGCATGGAGGCATTGCGCGCAGAAGGGCTGAAGAAATATTATGGGAGGCCAGACAGCCCGGCCAGTCAGGTGAAGGCTTTAGACGGCGTTTCTTTTGAGGTGGGGAGAGGGGAATTTGTGGCGGTGGTGGGCACCAGCGGCAGTGGGAAATCTACTTTGCTGCATATGCTGGGCGGCCTGGAGCGGCCTACGGAAGGGAAAGTCTATGTGGAGGGCAAGGATATTTTTTCCTTGAAGGACGACGCCCTGACCATTTTCCGCAGGCGGAAGATTGGCTTTGTGTTCCAGGCGTTTAACCTTGTGCCGGTGTTAAGCGCATATGAGAATATTGTGCTTCCCCTGGAGTTGGATGGGAATGCAGTGGATGAATCTTATGTGAATCAGGTGATTGCCTTTTTGGGGCTTAAGGACAGGCAAGGCAGTATGCCCAGCCAACTGTCCGGCGGGCAGCAGCAGCGGGTGGCAATCGCCAGGGCTTTGGCAGCGAAGCCGGCAATCCTTCTGGCGGATGAGCCTACAGGGAACCTGGATTCCCGCACCAGCCAGAACGTAATCAGCCTGTTGAAGGTGAGTGGGCAGAAATTCCGCCAGACCATCGTAATGATAACTCATAATGAGGCAATTGCGCAAATGGCGGATAGGATTGTCCGTATTGAGGATGGAAAGATTGTTCAAGGGAGCGCCGCAAAGGCCGGCAAGGAAGTATTTCTCAAAGGATGGCAAAAGGACGGAAGGGGGGAGAGGCATGCGGAAGGTACGGAATAAAAAAGTAATCCGCCGCCTTTCCCTGCGGATGCTCCGGGAAAGGAAGGGGAAATATGCGCCAGGGGTGTTTGCCATTTTATTGACGACGGTGCTGTTTACGGCATTGTTTACCATTGGGGGCAGCCTGTTGGAGGCCTATCAGGGCGTGGCTATGCGCAAGATGGGCAGCCGCGCCATGGCTGGAGTGAAATTCGTCCGGGAAGAGGATTACGAAAGGCTGTCAAAGGATTCCGCAGTGGCCAGCGCCAGGTACCGGATTCTCCTGGGGCGGGTAGATGAAAGGGTTTTGGAAAAGTTAAATACAGAAATCAGCTACGCCACAGAGGAGGAGGCTGATTCCATGTTCTGTGCGCCGATAAAGGGTAAGATGCCGGTAGGAAGGCTGGAGATTGCCACCAGCGCCCTGGTGCTGCAGGCCCTGGGCGTGCCTTGCAGGATAGGGGAAAAGGTGCCTGTCACCATAGACATTGATGGGAGGATGGTGGAGGAAACATTCACGCTTTCCGGTTATTGGAAGGGGGATTCGGGGGCTTTGGCGCAGCAGTGCTGGGTTTCCCAGGCCTATTGCAGGGAAATGGCGCCTGCGCCAAAGAAGTCTTTTTATGAGACGGAAGGGGCGGCTTACGCCGGCTATTGGATGGTGGATTTTGACTTCGCAAATGCTTGGAACCTGGAAGGGAAGCTGCACTCTTTGCTGGAACGGAACGGCTATGACGGCAGCCGGATTGCCGCCTCCATTAATAGCGCCTATGGGATTGGGAGCATAGACCTTTACACAGCGTGCATGGCCTTGGGGCTGCTGTGCCTAGTGATGGCTTCGGGATACTTAATTATCTATAATATTTTCGTGCTGAATGTGGTGGGGGATATCCAAAGTTATGGGCTGTTAA
>CAOKUK010000213.1 GCA_948472595.1 uncultured Eubacterium sp. | reverse complement strand
CAATCTTTTACGATAATCGGATCCATCGCATCATTTTCAGGCTGCAGGCGGTAACAGTTCACTTCCTTATAAAAAGTCTTCACTGTAGCGGAGTCTTCAATTAATGCCACTACCACATCGCCGTTCTCTGCCGTAGGCTGGCTCTTGACCATGATGTGGTCTCCATCCAGAATCCCCGCATTGACCATGCTGTCCCCTTTGACCTGGAGGATAAATGCTTCTTGGTTCGGCATGTATTCCGCTGGGATGGGGAAATAGGACTCGATGTTCTCTGCTGCGAACAGCGGCTCGCCGGCAGCCACCCGGCCTAAGATAGGGACGTTCACCACTTCCCGCCGGAGCAGGTTGAAGGTGTCGTCCATAATCTCAATCGCCCGAGGCTTTGTGGGATCCCTGCGTATGTAGCCATTCTTCTCCAGCGTCTCCAAATGGGAGTGGACAGAAGAGGTGGACTTTAAGTGGACAGCCTCGCAAATATCCCGCACAGCTGGCGGATAGCCCCGGTGCAGAATCTCGCTCTTGATAAACTCCAATATTTCCCGCTGCTTGTCGCTTATTTTTCCGTATGCCATACTCGTACCTCCTGGATGAATCAAATTGCGCCCATTGCGCTCCTATGAATATCATACCATATTTCAAGAGAAAATCAAACATAAATTCCGAAAATTTGTTCGTAATTTTGCCATCATGAAACACTTGTATTTTCCTGGAAATAAGGTTATAATAAAACGGACACAGAAATTATGAAAGCGCAGAAAAGCGATATTATTAATAGAAGGAATAGGTATTAATTATGAAATTTGTCATCCAGCGCGTGACCTGCGCTTCCGTAAAAACAGAACAGCAGCTCCTAGGCGAAATCCAGAAAGGCTTTTTGGTGTTAATCGGCATAAGCCAAGAGGATACCAAGGAAATTGCGGACAAGCTCGTACGCAAAATGATTGGCCTGCGCATATTTGAAGACGAAAATGGGAAGACAAACCTTTCCTTGGGCGATGTCGGCGGCTCCCTGTTATTGGTGTCCCAATTTACCCTGTATGCCGACTGCAAAAAAGGCAATCGCCCGTCCTTTGTGAAGGCAGGCAGCCCTGATTTAGCGGAAGGGCTGTATGAATACATTATTTCCGCATGCAAAGAGCAGCTCCCGGAAGCTGGAAGGGTAGAGACCGGGTCTTTTGGCGCCGAGATGGAGATTTCCCTGGTGAACGATGGCCCGTTCACAATCGTGCTGGATTCTGAAGAGCTTTGCGGATAGCCGCAGCCCCTAAATGGGGTGTGCGGCAAAACAGTTCGTGAAATGTCGATTTTGCGAACTGTTATGCCAGAAAATCCGGATTCCTGAGCCAATGCCGTGCATCCGCCTATTTAGGAACGCTTGCGTAAGCGCACGCAGCAACATGCAAGACCCTGCACTAGAAAGGACCCTTATGGACTACGTTGAACAGATTAATATAGAAAACAAACGCAAGCTGCAAGCCTTGCTGAAAGAACTCCCCAAGTTCTGCGCTATTTTCTTACGCTATTTGGATACTAGGAACACGTCTTCCAGGACGCGTCTGTCATACGGGTATGATTTGCGCCTTTTTTTTGGCTTCATCCAGCAAAGCAATCCCATTTACGCCAATATGCCCATGCAAGATATTCCCATTTCCGTCCTGGACGAAATGACGCCCATGGATATTGAGGAATACTTGGCCTACCTTTCTTATTATGAAAAAAACAGCGGCCGGGCTTTCTCCAATGGAGAAAAAGGGAAATCACGGAAGCTTTCCTCCATCCGAACCATGTACAATTATTATTTCAAAAAGGAATTAATTAAGACAAACGCCCCCTCCATGATCGAGACGCCAAAAAAGCACAAAGAAAATATCATCCACCTAGACAAAGATGAAGTGGCGGAATTGATTTTTGCCGCTGAAAGCGGATCTTCTATGACCGAAAGACAGCTTGCCTTCCATCAAAAAACCCGATACCGGGACACGGCCATCCTGATGCTCCTATTAGGCACCGGCATCCGCGTTTCCGAGTGCGTGGGCTTGGATTTATTGGACGTGAGCTTCAAACACAATGGCCTCCGCATCGTCCGAAAAGGCGGAAACGAATCCACCGTATACTTTGGCGAAGAGGTAGCCGGCGCGCTCTTTGACTACCTGGAATTGGAACGCCCCTTATTAGCCAAAAAAGTCCTCCCAGAACATGAAAATGCGCTATTCCTCTCCCTAAAGCACAGCCGCCTTACCACAAGGTCAGTAGAAAAATTAGTGAAAAAATACACAGGCGCCGCCAATATCAGCAAGAAAATCACCCCCCATAAATTGCGCAGCACCTACGGCACCAACCTATACAAAGAAACCGGGGACATTTACCTGGTCGCAGACGCCCTCGGCCACAAGAGCGTGGAGACCACGCGCCAGCACTACACGGCGATGGATGACGACAGGCGCAAATTGGCCGGGAAATATTCTGGAAGCATTTTTCAGAAAAGGGAAATAACAGAAGAATCCAAAGAAAATCCACCGCTAGGTCAGGCTTGAGCGCAAAGGCTTCCTTAATCGCTTTAGCCTGGCTTAGCGGCGCCTAATTTAGCATGAAGAGCCTTTCCTATTTTCTCTTCTTCTCATCCATAATCTCCATATAATCCAATATCATTTTGCAGCACCCTTCAAACCCCAATTCGCCGCTGTCCAACGTAAGGTGGTAGCTCCTGGAATCCCCCCATTTCTTGTTAGAGTAATAATTATAATAATTCGCCCTCTTCTTATCCGTCTTTTGAATCAGATCTGCAGCTTTTTCCTTCGCCAAGCCATACGTCTCCATAATATGCTTCACCCGGAATTCCTTATCCGCATGGATAAACACTTGGATGCAGTTCGGATGCTCTGCCAACGCATAATCTGCGCACCTCCCCACAATAATGCAGGACTCTTTCTTCGCAAGGTTCTTAATCGCTTCAAACTGCGCCAAAAAAACCTTGTGGTTCAATGGCATATCCATAAAAGGCGTCGATGTATAGCCACTGACAGAATACGTGTCCATCACCAAGGAATACAGGAAGCTATTGGTAGGCTTCTCGTCATGGCTTTCAAAAATCTCCTGGCACAGCCCGCTCTCTTTAGCAGCCATGGCCAATAGCTCCTTGTCATAACATTTCACATTCAGCCTCTCCGAAAGCATACGCCCCACATCCAAGCCGCCGCTGCCAAATTCCCTCCCGATTGTGATTACAAATTTTTCCATAATCATACCACCTTTCTTCCTGTGGGTAGTTGCCACAAAATAATTTCTATTAATATTATAGTATAAAACATAAAAAATGTATATACAATATGGGCACAATTCACAATATTTTTACCGTCACTAACACGCCCATTATAAAGGCTTCTCCAAAAGGCGGGCGAAATACGCAGGCAAAGGCGCAGACACTTCCATATATTCACCAGTGGATGGGTGCGCAAACCCAATGACCGCAGCATGCAGCGTCTGCCCCTGCAGCTTCCATGGGTTTTTGCCATTCCCATAAACGCTGTCGCCTAAAAGCGGATGCCCCATGCTGGCCATATGGACTCGGATCTGATGCGTCCGCCCCGTCTCCAACTCAAATTCCATATAAGTATGGGAAGAAAAGCGCTTCATCACCCGGTAATGGGTCACTGCCCGTTTCCCATTGGGGGGATTTATGGCCATTTTTTTCCGTTCTACAGGATGGCGTCCAATCGTCCCTTCGACAGTCCCATAATCATTCGCCACAATCCCTCTCACAATGCCCAGATAGCGCCGCGTGATGGAATGCTCTTTAATCTGCTCAGCAATCTTTAAATGGGCGCAATCATTTTTGCACACAATCAGCGCCCCGGTCGTGTCCATGTCAATTCGGTGCACAATCCCAGGCCTCACCATCCCATTGATGCCGGAAAGGCTGTCTTTGCAATGGTACAGCACCGCATTGACCAAAGTTCCTGAGCTGTGCCCAAAAGAGGGATGCACCACCATGCCCTTTGGCTTATTCACCACCAACAGGTCATCGTCCTCATAAAGGATATCCAACGGAATGTTTTCCGGCAGGATTTCTATTTCCTGTGGCTTTGGGATTTCCACCCGCACTGTTTCCCCGAATGCCACGCGGTAACTGGCCTTCCTCGCCTGCCCGCCTGCCTGCACCCTCCCCTCCTTCGTCAGCTTTTGAAAAAAAGAGCGGGACTGCCCATCTCCATATAATATGGAAAGAGCCTTATCCAACCGCTCTCCTGCCTGTTCTTTCGCTATATGAAATTCCAGCACTTCCCCTTCCCCTGACAATTCCAGGCATCCCTCCTGCAAATCGCAAGAACCCACTGCCATAAATCTGCTTCCTTTCTATTGCCTGTCCTTTTGGACTCTCGGCGATTTTATCGCAACAATCCAGCCTCTTTAGCGATCCCCCGCAGAAGGCGGCGTTTTTTCCGCCTTCCGAAATGGCCAGAGCATTTCCAGCTCTTCTTCTTTGTGGTAAAACAAGACGAGCACTGCCAATATCCCCATGCCGACTGACACATAGATGTCCGCCACGTTAAATACTGGAAAGTTTATCAGCTCAAAATAGAAAAAGTCCACCACGTAATCCAGGGTCAGGCGGTCAATCAGGTTCCCGATGGCTCCGGCTGTCAGGAGGGTCAAATCGAGCCGCATCCACCGATACCGCTTCTCCATGGGCGCCCGTACATAGACCATCACCATAGCGACCAGCATAAACAGCGTAATCGCCACAAACCATAGCTTCTTACCCTGGAGCAGCCCAAAGGCGGCTCCTTGATTCTCCAAATAGTGGAGCTGGAATACGCCTTCGATCAATACAATGGAATTTCCACCTTTTAAATAGGAGGAGGCCAGGTATTTCGTATACTGATCCACGCCCAATAGGAGCAATGTGCCGACAAGGCAGAGAATGCAGCTGTTCCGTTTTTTCTTGTCCATAAAATAGATTCCTTTATCCATATAAATACCGGATTCCTTCCAAAATCCTCTCATCTGTAAGGGTCTTTGTGAGATAGGCTTCCCCAAGGCTCTTTAACAGCACGAAATTTATCTTTCCGGATTCCATCTTTTTGTCCAGCTTTGTGGCGGCCAGTACCTCCTCTGGCTTATGGGGGAAATCCGCAAGCCTTACAGGCAGCCCATAGCTTTCCAGCACGCCCTCTAGTTCCTGCACTTGCCCCTGCGCCAAATCCCCTTCCAAATAAGA
>CAOKUK010000212.1 GCA_948472595.1 uncultured Eubacterium sp. | reverse complement strand
ATGTGTGGTCCTGCACGAAAATCCAGTATATGTTCCCCAAGGCCCATGCGGCGGCTTATGTAATGATGGCTTGGCGCATCGCCTATTTTAAGGTGTTCTACCCTTTAGCCTATTATGCGGCTTTTTTCAGCATCCGCGCCACCGCCTTCAGCTATGAATTGATGTGCCAGGGTAAGGAGAAGTTGGAGCATTTCCTGTCTGATTACGGGCGCAGGAAGGATTCCCTGACAAAAAAGGAGCAGGATACGGTGAAGGACATGAAGATTGTGCAGGAAATGTACGCCAGGGGCTTCGAATTTGTGCCGGTGGACATCTTTTCCGCAAAGGCTCATGCCTTCCAGATTGTAGACGGAAAATTAATGCCTTCCCTAGACAGCATCGAAGGCTTGGGGGATAAAGCAGCCGATGCGGTGGTGGAGGCGGCAAAAGACGGGCCATTCCTCTCTAAGGACGATTTCCGCCAGCGCACAAAAGTGTCAAAGACGGTGATTGACCTTATGGACGACCTTGGAATCCTAGGGGATTTGCCGGAGTCGAACCAACTTTCCCTGTTTGATTTTTGACGGCATGGATAAAAAAGCTTGACCAATCCCCCAAAGAGTGCTATTGTAATCAGGTAGTTTATAGTACATGCAATATCTAGCGCACTGGGGGTGCGCGCCTAAGAAGTGGAGGAAATCATATGACGTACCAAGAATTTTTTGAAAAAGTAAAAGAGACCTTTCTGGATGCGGATGCCAGCGGCATTGAGGAGCATTTGGCTTACCAGTTCAATATCACTGGGGAAGCGGAAGGGATTTTTTATGTGGAAGTGAAGGAAGGCAAGCTGTATGTGGAGCCGTATGAGTATTACGACAGGGATGCGATATTCACGGCGCCGGCAGAGCTGCTGATGAAGATTGCGGAAGGCAAGCAGGATCCACTTCTGGCGTATACTTTGAAGAAATTGAAGGTAGAAGGGGATTTGGGGAAGGCTCTGAAATTGAAGGATTTGATTGCCAGTAGGAAGAAAGCGGAGAAGGTGAAAGAAAAGGAAGAGAAGAAGGCTGGGAAGACAAAGCGGAGATAAGGCGCATTGCCCGCTTTGGCCTGCTGGTGATTGGCAGGCGGAAGCTTATGCGGTGGTGGTTGGAATCATCTCGCTAAGAAATCGAACTCCTCTATGCGAAAATGCCAGTTTGTAAACTGCATTTTGTCATAGAGGAGTTTTGTCTGCAAGCTCCATGCCCGGAGGCTGCGAATCCGGCATTCAAATGCTAAATAAAGGAAATAAAATTCTCCCCCATATTCCCAATCCGCGCCAGCGCATAGACCTCAATGCCTTGTGATTCCAATTTCTCCCGCCCAGGCTGGAACGACTTCTCAATCAGCACGCCCAGCCCTGCGATGGTGGCATGCGACATGCGGATTAAGCGGATGGCTGCGGTGGCGGCCTCCCCATTGGCTAGGAAATCATCCACAATCAGGACGTGGTCATTCTCGCTGACGTATTTTTTGGAGAGCGTCAGCTCATAATTCGTCTCCTTTGTAAAGGAGGTGACGACAGTCTGGTATAAATCCTGGTTCAGGATTTTGGAAGGCTGTTTTTTCAGTATCAGCAAAGGGACCTCCATGGCTAGGGATGTCAGCAATGCCGGGGCGATGCCGGAGCTTTCAATGGTGGCAATTTTCGTAATCCCCCTATCCTTGAAATGCGCAGCAAGCTCTTTTGCCATCTCCTGCATCAGCAAGGGGTCTATCTGGTGGTTGATGAAGCTGTCCACCTTTAGGATATGTTCATTTAAAGCAACGCCGTCTGTCTTGATTTTCTCTTCTAATAATTTCATGTTCGCTCACCTCTAAAGAATTAATCTAAGTCATGTAAATAACAAATTCCTTTTTTATTATATAGGAAAAAGAACCATATGACAAGGGATTGGCCATTGTATTTTTGACAATTGCCGCCCTATGGGGTATGATGTAGCTGTTGGCAGGGGAGAAAAGGCCAGGTGTGTGGGAGCTGCGTTGTTTTGGCATAGATTTGGGAGGAGGGAATCGCATGAAGGTGACGGTTTTGGCTGTTGGGAAGGTGAAAGAGAAATTCTACCGGGACGCCATTGGGGAGTTTGAGAAACGGCTGGGGCGCTATTGCAGGCTGGAGATTGTGGAAGTGGCGGATGAGCAGACGCCGGACCATGCCGGCGAGGCTGTAGAGTGGCAGATAAAGGAGCGGGAGGGGCAGCGGCTCTTAAAGCGGATACGGGAAGGGGACTGGGTATGCGCCCTTGCCATAGAGGGGGAAATGCTGGACTCGGTGGGGCTTTCCAGGAAAATAGAGTCGCTGGGGGTAGGCGGCGCAAGCCGTCTGGTCTTTGTGATAGGCGGGTCTTTGGGGCTGTCCCAGGAGGTGCTTGGGCGCGCGGATTTCCTTTTGAGCTTTTCGAAAATGACGTTCCCGCATCAGCTGATGCGGGTGATTTTGTTGGAGCAGATTTACAGGAGCTGCCGTATCATAAAGAGAGAGCCCTATCACAAATAAGGGCAAAAGGGAACAGAAGTTCAGGCAGAAAAAAGAGAAAATTTTTTATCGAAAAGAAATGGGAGGGATTTTGGCATGCCGAATTTTGAAGTGATACATAAAGAAGAATCTATCTATGTGCAAAAAGAAACTGGCACAAAGGTTAATTACTATATTTTTAATGAATCTGAGATTCATCTGAATAAAATTATGCCGCATACTATTCAGGAATGGCATTTTCATGAAAAAATTGATGAAACCCTCTTGATTACGAAAGGGAAATTACTATGTAAGTACATATCCGAAGACGGGACTGAAAAATCTTGTTATGCGGCAAAAAACGATATTGTAAAAGTGTATGATAGCGTCCATACATTTGAAAATGACACAAATGATATAACTGAATTTGTTGTATTCAGGTTTGTACCGGATGGAAAAGATAAAAGAGAACTGATAAAGAGTGATAAAACAGTAGTTTTGCATTAAAACAGGAAGTGCGGATAGTGGAGGCAACCGTATTGACAAATAGGGTGCCCAAAGGTATAATACCCATAGAATCACATAGTCTGCAGCGCTGTAAACGGCGAGATTTTATTTGTTTGGAGGGTTCCTTTTCTTGTTTATCTTTATATGGATAAGGCTCCGCCCGGATGGGCGGCGGGCATAAGAATATTTAGCCATATCAATCTGTACCAGTTCAGCAGAACCCCAAATTTACCGGCATTGCATATCTGCTTTTTCATAGGAAAGGTTGTGCTGGCAATCAGGATAAGGGAGTATCCATGCCAATTCCAGCGGAAAGCAACGAAATGGAGATGGAAATGGAGCATAAGCGGGACAGAAACAGAAATAATAAAGGTTTTCCGTTATTTCTTTCGATTATATTAGTTTTTTGTATTTTGGGGGTGGTTGTTTTTTCCGTGGCAAGGAAGATTTCAGAAGAGATGTCTTCTTCTGCAATCCATAACCTAAGCGAGAGCCTGGACCTGATGAAGGGGACGCTGGAAGCCATTTTGATCAAGGAATCGGAGTTCCAGCAGCTGCTGGCTCAGGAGATCGCCACAATGGAAAATCCGGAGGGATTTATCCGTTCATACAATCATAACCGGACAATGGTGAAGGTATCCATCATACGGGCAGGGCGGGAAGAAGGCATTTCCAGCACGGGGGAGGTATTTACAGAGGAGAGCCTGGATTTTTCTTCCGGGTCTGCGGTAGGAGGGCTGCCCTTGTCCCAATCTTACCTGAACGATTTGGGGACTTGGGCATATACTATGGTATGCCCTGTCATGGAAGGGGATAAAGAGGTTGCCTCTTTGTATATTGAATATATTTATGACGCTTTTGAGGATTCCCTGCCGGATGGGTTTTATAATGGCAAAGCCATGCTGTATATTATGGATGCGGAAAGCGAGCGGCTTGTGTTGAAGCCCAAAGGGATTGGGGAGCGGAATGCAGGGCATGTGAACCTGGAGGATTTTTATAAAGCCAATAATATCATGGAAAAGGAAATCCAGAATGAGGTTTCAGAAGGCATAGATGCCGGGGAGAACATCATGTTCTACCATGAGATCCAGAATAAAGAGTCTTTGATTTTTATGTGGGCCGTCAACCAGGGGGCGGTCTATCTGATAGGCTATGTGCCGATTGAGGCAATCCAGCAGGAGGGGAGGGCAGTGAACCAGAATATCCTGATTGTCGTGGTCGTGATGCTGGCGGCGTTTTTCCTCTGCTGTATCTTGTACTATTTTAACCAGAGGCAGCAAATGAAGATACGGAAGGAACAGGAGGAGGAGCGGGAGGTCCATAATAAGCAATTAGCAGAGGCGCTTCAGGCGGCTCAGGTGGCCAGCAATTCCAAGACCACCTTTCTCTCCAATATGTCCCACGATATCCGTACCCCTATGAACGCTATCCTTGGCTTTACCACGCTGCTTGCGAGGGATGCGGAGAATCCGGTGAAGGTAAGGGAGAATACCCGAAAGATTGCTGCGTCTGGCCAGCATCTGCTCAGCCTAATCAATGACGTCCTGGATGTCTCGAAGATTGAGAGCGGGAAGGTCGTGCTTACCATTGGGGAATTTACTTTGAACGACCTGGTCTCTTCTGTGGATGCGATTATCCGTCCTATGGCGAAGGCGAAGGAGCAGGCGTTCCATGTATCCGTCACAGAGATTAAGCATGAGTATCTGGTGGGGGATGAGACCAGGATTAACCAGATCTTGATCAACCTCCTTTCCAATGCGGTGAAATATACACAGATGGGCGGCAATATTTGGTTCCGCATTATTGGCCTGCCCCAGCGTTCCAGTCAGTTTGAGCATATCCGTATTGAAGTGGAGGACGATGGGTATGGCATGACCCCGGAGTATTTAGAGACTATTTTTGACGCTTTTACCAGGGCGGAAAACAGCACCACTAACAAAGTGCAAGGGACGGGGCTTGGCATGGCCATTACCAAGAATATCGTGGAGCTGATGGGCGGGACGATAGAAGTGTCCAGCGAAGTGGATAAGGGAAGCCTGTTCCGGGTGGAATTGGAGCTGCGTATCCCCGAGGGGCAGGCAGACAGGCAGTTCTGGAAAGAGAAAAATATTTCCCGGATATTGGCAATCGATGACGATGAGGAAATCTGCAAGGGGATTCAGACCCTGATGAAGGATACAGGCATTCAGGTAGATACAGCCCTTAACGGGGAAGAAGGCCTTAAGGCGCTGGAAGAG
>CAOKUK010000211.1 GCA_948472595.1 uncultured Eubacterium sp. | reverse complement strand
CGGGCTGTCGGAATCCACAGGCCCTTGGTGCGTGCACCTGGGCATTGAGAATATCCACAAGGTAGGCGCTATCGGAATCCCCGGCTACCGCTGGAAATGCAAGATTGTGGATGAATGCGGCGAGGAAGTCGCCCAGGGCGAGGTAGGCGAGCTCTGCGTCAAAGGACCCGGGGTGATGACTTGCTATTACAACGACCCGGAGGCTACGGCTGAGACCCTGAAAGACGGGTGGCTGTACACCGGCGATATGGCCAAGATGGATGAGGACGGGTTTATTTTCCTGGTGGACCGCAAGAAAGACGTGATTGTAAGCGGCGGGGAAAATATCTATCCGGTGCAGATTGAGAATTTCCTCAGCGCCTATGAGAAAGTCCAGGACGTAGCCGTCATCGGGCTGCCGGACGAGCGGCTGGGCGAAATTACAGGCGCTATCCTCTCCATAAAGGATGGGATGGAATGCAGCGAGGAAGAAATTGCCGACTTCTGCAGGCAGCTTCCCAAATACAAGAGGCCGAAGAAGGTTATCTTCGCCGAGGTCCCCCGGAACGCCACCGGGAAGATTGAAAAGCCTGCGCTCCGAAAAAAATATGGCGTAGAGCAGTTAGTGGCGCAGCAAAATATGGGGTAACAATCCCGCCAGGGACGCCGCAGGGCTATGGGCTTGCATATGTTATGGGACAGCTATCCGGCATATGCAAGCCCTGCGGCATCCCTGGCGTTAAGACAGTCTTTCGTTTCCTATTTGCATTTCACCTTTTTTGTTTTGGACCATCCTGAGTAGAAATTCTGGGATTTCCCGTTTACCTTAAGGGTCTTATAAGTGCGGATGCGTACATAGTACACCTTATCCGCTTTTAGCCTGGAAAAGGATTGGGAAACAGCCCCTGCTTTGGCTATTTTCTTAGCCACACACGTTTTCTTGGTAAACTTGCTGTCTGTAGCGTACTGAACTTCATATCCTGTCGTCTGTGACGCCTGTTTCTTCCAGATGGCCTGAAACCCTTTGGAGGCGGCCTTAAGCTTGGTAATGCTGGTTCCCTGCGGGAGGATATCAAAGGACGCTTTTACCTTGCCCGTATATTTCCCTTTTAAGGTGGCGATGGCAATAGCCCTCCCCACTTTTTTATTATCCTGGTAGGAAATGCGGTAGTATTTCTTGGGGATAACCTTCCCATTTGCATCCTTCAGCGTAACGGCGGGCTTCTTTTCTTTCTTATTATATACATAGGAGCCCTTTTTTACCGTAAGGGCTTTTACGGCGTATATGGCCTTTTTGCCCTGGATTTTGCCGCAGGCTGCGCACTTATCGCAGGAATAGCCGTTTTTGCCCACCTTCGCCTTCTGGATAAAAGCCTTGAACGTATGGGCAAGAAGCGGGGCCTGCTCTGTCTTTTTCTCCCCGCAGCCGCTGCAGGCATAGGTTATTTCCCCTTTCTGGGTGCAGGTGGCCTTCTTCGTCTCTATCCCCTTCCCCCAGGTATGGGTATGGGGCTGGTCGGCTCCTGTTACCGTAATGGTGGCCGTTATCTTTCTATTCTCTGGCTTCAGTTCCATTTCCGGGGTCATATAGAGGATTGGCGTGCCGTCATAAGCCCAATGGACAATCCGGGCCCTGACGCGCCGATCCCATGGGGAATTGCTTGCGGCAACGTCCCTGGTATGGTATACGAACACATCGTTGCCTTCCGTATCGGCCACAAAGGAATGGTGGCCGGAAGCCGTCTCGCCGCTTACTGCCCCCATGGGGAGAATCGGGTAATCCGTAACCTCCCAGGACGAGGCGTTTAATAGGTCTGCGCTTTGATCCGCCGTCAAAAGGCCTACGGCATAAGTCCCGGTCTGCTTGCCTTGGGACAGCGTATGGCTGCCGCCTGAATAAGTAAGGAATACCTTGCCGCCGTGGAGGATGGCAAACGGCCCCTCGTCCACGCCCCCAAGGCCGTCCCCGTTCCCGCCGTCCCTGTCCCAGCTCTGGTCGCAGCGTTTCAGCATAACGGGATTGCTGGTTAGCTTCCACGGCTCTGCCGGATTGATTTCCCCAATATAGATATCAGAGGTCTTTGGCTCCGTCCCGAAAATGCCCCTCTGCGCCCAGCAAACGTAATGGCGCCCCTGGTTCTCAAAATACGTCATGTCCAAGGAAATCCCCTTGTCCCTTGCGTACAGCACAGACCCGTCCTGTTTCAAAAATTCATGGGGAGTCCCCCAGTCCTCTTGGCGCAGCGGATTCCCACCCTCCTGTAAAGTAAAGACGATGGAACGCACGCCGTCCCAGCTGCCGCTATGGCTGGAAGATACAAAGAAACACAGCCTGCCGTCCACCACATGGAGTTCCGGCGCCCACTGCAGCCCTTCTAAGCCTGCAAAATCCCGGTTCTTTAAGATACGCGCCTGCTCTGCGTCTGAAGCCCAAAGCCCCTCCACCGTAGGCGCTTTCCGGATATATACCTCACTGTTGTTATTCGCCTCTTCTGTGGAGACAAAATAATAATTGCCCTGGTAAGCCACAGCCGTAGGGTCAGCCTTGCGGGGCAGGTCTAATCCCTGGTAGCTTTTCTGCAGGACCGTCCCCCTCACCTGATAAGTTCCTTCCTTGCTAAAATCAATGGCCTCAAAATCGGCCGCATCCCACTGGACAGGGAATGCCCGAGTGGATGTATCTGTATAATGGGCGATTACTTTGTCCCCCAATGCGCCAATCCCCAAGGGCTTGCCCACAGGGGCGCTGACAGATACCGCAGAGACAGATGTATTCTCCACTGGCCTTAATTTCTTCAGCAGCTTATCCGCCTCAGCCTGGGTCACCGCCAGCACATTTCCTGGGATGGCAGAAGCAATGCCTGGCTCTTCTGCCCTCAGGCTCTCTTTCTGGCAGGGAACAGGCGCGCCAGCATTTTTGAAATCGGCAGTGGTATTGTAAAATGCGCCGCCTTTCCCGTCTTCCCAGTAAATCCGATACGTCTGGCTGCTGGAATCATATTCGCAGCGAGGATGGTACACTTCTTCCTGCCCCAGCTGCAGCAGCCCTGCCTCATCGTCGCTTAAGGGATGGTATTTCAATAAATCATCCGTGGCATACAAAAGAACCGCACCCGGCCGCCTGCCATCGCTTTCCCTCCTGGCAACCACGCCTATCCTGCCGTCCTGGAGCCGGAACAGATAGGGTTCCTTCAAATGAACCATCTTCCCCGATTCCCTATCGGCTGCAAAATCCGCATGAGGGAACAGAATCCCCGTATTGAAATACAATGGCGCAAAGCTTTTCCCATCCTGGCTGTAACCTAAGTGGAGGGAATCCGACTGGGGCGTGCCTCCCTCCCGGTAATAGCCCAAGACATAAGCAGAATCCCGCCCCATCAGCAGAGAAGGGAATTCCTTGGATCCAACTACTGCCCCGGTGGCCTTATCCTTCGCCTCCGCAATCAAGGCCACCCGCTCCATCCCATCAAATTCAACGACAAGCCTGCCATCTGCCGTCACATAGCCTTCCGGTACGCTTCTCCAGGAGATAAAAGCCTGCGCCCCCTGCAAGGCCGGCAGGGTATCCCTGGCAGACAGCGCATAGGGAAGGTTCAGGGAGGACAGCATATACGGCGCTGCCTCATCCTTACCCAGGACCTCCACGTCAAATGCCTTTGTACAAGAACGCCCTCCTAAAGTGACCGTTGCCGTCAGCGTCACCGTCTGGCGGCTGTCCCCAAAAACTACCTGCCCTGCCGGTGATATGACATCGGGCTGGCTGGATTCCCAGGAAATGGCAGCCCCATGGAGCCCCGTCTTGGGCAGATCCAAATCGGCATACACGGCCTGGGCCACATCCAATTCTATGGCCGCTTCATTCAAATCGCTGGCCTGCCGCACTTCTGATGCTGCCAGGACACGGCTGTATATCTTGAAATCAGCAACCGACCCGGAAAAATACGGGTCTACGTTAAATAAAGACCTCCCGATATAGCCAATAAAATCTTCTGCAGGGTTTGTCCCATCCCGGAGGATAGATGAGAGGCTATAGCCGCTGTTGATAGAGTCCCCTATCCTTACCCCATCCAGATATAAGGCCGTCTCATTGGTCTTATGGGTTACCGTTATGGTATGGTAAGCCTTCCTCCCGTCCATTACGGCTGACAGGGGCAGCCGCTGTTCCCTGCTGCTGTCCTTGATGGCTGCCAATATCTTGCCGTCCCCAATCTGGTTCGGATCTAGGAACAGGTAATTGTACGCCGTATCGGCGCTTTTACTGCCCAGGCACCAGACCCAATGCATCTGGTTTTTCTGCGACGTAAGGGTTACTTCCACCGTTACCTCATCCCCCAAGCCGGCGCTCCTAGGGATTTCCACATATTTCCGGCTGCCGTCCAGGTTCAGGACATCGCCCTGGCGATAACGGGAAAAATCACTGTCCGTAATATTCCGCATCACGCCATGGTTCCCATTCCCCGAGACATCCAGCAGCCTGCCGTCCTGATGGCTCATATCATAATGCAGCGCCAGCCCCTCTTCCTTCGGTGCAGCCAAGAGGGATATCATCATAAAAATACAAACCGCCACAGCGGATATCATCATAAAACAAATACGGTTTGTTTTACCTTTCAAATTACCATACCTCCTTCTGTCCCCATTTTTATTCTATCAGCCAAAGGAATCCACTTACTCACACGACATACAGGCAAAGCCGAAAAGCTTTGCCTGTACCCCTTGCTCCATCCATGAAATATATCTGGGATACTTTATTTTATTTTTATCTTGATGCTTGCCTTTTTGTTGGTTCCATCTGTAGATACTGCTTTGATGGTAACCGTCTTCCCTTTCCCGGCCTTCTTCGCGGCAACGACGCCTTTGGAATTTACCGTAGCGTATTTCTTATTCGATGTTGACCAGCTTAACGACTTATTGGCGGTCTTGCCTGTGGTGGACACTGTGGCTTTTACAGACGCCTTCTGCCCGACCGTTATGTTTTTTTTGCTGCATTTCAGCGTAATTTTTTTCACTGCATGCTTCAAAATCTTTATCCTTACGGATGCCTTCTTCCCGCTCCCGTCAGTCGCCTCCGCCGTGATGGTAACGGTTTTCCCTGCGCCTGCCTTCTTTGTCGTTACCAGGCCCTTGCTGGACACGGCGGCATACTTGACGTTAGAACTGGTCCATTTCAGGGCCTTATTAGCGGTTTTCCCTGTCGTTGCCACTGAAGCGGTTACCGTTGCCTTCTTGCCTGCGGCAAGAGCCGTGCCTGTGCTCTTTAAGGCAATCTTTTTC
>CAOKUK010000210.1 GCA_948472595.1 uncultured Eubacterium sp. | reverse complement strand
TTTCAAACAGTTTGTATAGGTAGCTGCGGCTGACGCATAGGTGGTCTGCCACATCCCGCACGTGGATATTTTCGGAGTAGTGGTTCCGGATGAAGGAAATTGCCCGCTCCATGTAAAAATTCTGATTGGAGGCCTCCTCCTTGGAGTAAACGATGGCGTCCCTGGTCAGGACAGAGAAAAATTCGTATAAAAGGGACTGTAGGTAATACTGGCTGCTGGCGCCAAAATCCCGTACTTTCAGCATCTGCAATAAGATGCGCTTCAGCTCCTTTCCGTATTCTGACTGGAAGATAAGCTGGCTGCTGTTTAAGCCAATATCGGCAATGTATTCGGCCGCCCTCCTGCCGCCAAAGCCAATCCAGAGGTAAGTCCAGGGGTCATTCCCATCCGCTTGGTAATAGGTCAGGACTTCGGGCTCAATGACAAAGCCCTGGCCAGCCTGGAGGGCATATTTCTTCTCGCCCACTTGGTAGGTGCCTTTGCCGTCTAAGATAAAATGGATGAGATAGTTGGGGCGCACAGCCGGACCGAAATAGTGGAAGGGCTGGCATTGGGCGTAGCCGCAGAAGCAGAGGAACAAGTCTTTGAATTTGGAATCGGATAATTCCAGCACGTAAGCGTTTTCCATGGGACACCTCCAATCTGTTTGGGCTCTATTTTAACATGGGAGCGCATCCTTTACAACAGGGAGTGGAGAGATTTGCGCGAGAGAGGCCTGAAAGGCCGTGAATGGAAATAAGAGAAAAAGGGCTGCCGCACAGATGATTGAAAAATCAAGGGTGCGGCAGCCTCCTGCCCCAAGCCTTTTTAAGAGGCAGGGGAGTTTTCCGATGTTTTTGGCATATGTACCAGCCGTTCCTCATTCGTCATTTCGATGGCCTTATAATCCTTAAGTATGATATGGCAGTGTTCCTTTCTAATTATAATGTCATTCCCTTGGAGGAACAGCATGGGCTGTCGTTTGTGTGTCTGTTGTTTTTGGTGTTTGGGGAAGCCGCCCCGGGCGGGCTGTATCTCGTATTTCTTCCACTGGAAGATACGGCTGCCGTAGCAGAGCATGGGCTTTTCGAATACGGCCAGGCCGGCATAGTCCAACGCCCGTAAAAATGCGCTGATTTTGTCGCCGCTCCAGCGGAGGTCTAAGAAGCCTTCCCCAGGGACGTCCTTTTTGTAATGCATCTTGTGGCCGTCCCGGTTTTTCTGGGGAGTTCCCTTGAGGGTGCCCATGGCCAAGCCGTCGAAGATTTCCAGGAATGCTTCGTAAGCGGCTGCAATCTGCTTTTGGAAGAGCCGGAATGCGGTGATGGACTTGTCCAAAGGGATTTCCTTCTGTATCAGGATTTTGCCCCCGTCCACTTCGGCTGTGATTTCATGCCAGGTGACGCCGGCCTGCTTGTCCTGCTCAAAGATGGCCCAGGCTTCCGCATTCCGCCCGGGATGGGCAGGCAGGAGGGCTTGGTGGAGGTTGACGGCTCGGATATTCTCCTGCTCCAGCACATAGTTGGGGATAATCCGCTCATTGATGGCGCTGACCAGCAATAAGGGCTCTGTTTCCTGCCGGAGCTTTTGGAACACCTCCTTGGGAGGGAGGAAGGAAAAGGGAATCCCGGCGGATTTTGCCTGGTTTTCTATCATGGCAGATTTTGTCTGGCCCATATCGTATAAAGCGACGGGCAGATTTTTTTCCTTTGCTAGGATAGCGCATTGGATGGACAGCTTCCCTGTCCCAATGACGCATACTTTTTTTATTTTTTGGCTCATTGTCTCTGCTCCATATATTCTAGTTTTAATCGGGGGCGGTCAATCTTCCCATGGCTGTTCTCAGGCAAGCGTTCCATACGATAGAACAGGTTGGGGAACATGTACTTGGGAAGGTTTGCCTGGAGGCTTTTTAGGATGTCAGCTTCCAGGTTCCTTTGCGCCTGGTAATATAAAACGATTTTTTCTTTTTCTTGGTCGTAAATGCAGCAGCATTTTTCCACGCCGTCTACGGCATTTACGGCTGCTTCAATCTCGAACAGCTCAATCCTGTGCCCCATGCGCTTAATCTGGAAGTCTTTGCGGGAAGTGAACACAAGCTCCCCATATTCGTTCTGATAGCCCATGTCCCCGGTTCTGTAAATCAGGTCATGGTAATCGTCATGCAAGGGGTTCTGGCAGAAGGCCTTTTGGGTGGCTTCTTTGTTCTTGTAATAGCCTAGGGCGAGGCAGGAGCCCCTGACGCAGATTTCCCCGGATTCCCCTGGCTTTGCAAGCTGCCCCTGGGAATCCAAAAGAAGGATTTCCGTGTTAGGGAAGGGCTTGCCGATGGGAAGCGTCTCCCCAAGGCCAAATGCCCGCCCTACAATATAATAGGTGCAGTTGCAGGTGATTTCCGTAGGGCCGTAGAGGTTGACATACATGGCGTCCCCTAGGCGTTCCTGCCAATAGTGCAGCGTCTTTATGGGAAGCACTTCCCCGGAAAACATGATTTTATTCAAATAGCGGGGCGCTTCTTCCTTAAAGGCGTCTAAGGTGGACACGATTCCTAGGGCAGAGGCTGCCCAAATCAAGGTGGTGGCCTTCTTTTCATTTAAGTAAGAGGCCAGGCTCTTTGGCAGGACAAACATGTTCTTGGGGACAATCTGCATGGATGCGCCGTTTTTGATTGTCAGGTAAATATCCTTTACAGATACGTCGAAATCAAAGGGCGCCTGGTTGGCAAATACGTCCTCCTGGGAAAAATGGAAGGTTTTTGTGAATTGTTCCGCCATGTCAATGACGGATTTATGTGACACCAGCACCCCTTTGGGCACCCCGGTAGACCCGGAAGTGAACATCATGTATAAGGGGTCGGTATCTAAATGGCGTTCCCGGATTTGGCGGAGAAGCCCGGTGTCCAATGGTGCAGGAGACAGCAAATCTTCCAGGTACAAGACAGTGGCTTCAATGGAAAGCCCTTCCTTTAGGGCGGCGTCCTTTTTCCCTAGGATAAGGAACCTGGGCTCCACCACAGAGAGTATGGTGCGGATACGCCCCAAGGGGAATGTCTTGTCAATGGGCACATAAAAGCAGCCGCTGTATGCAGTTCCAAAAAAAGCAGCGAGGCTTGGGACATCCTTTTCCATCAGGATGGCAATGGGTTCCCTATAAGCGCCCAGAGCCGCCAGGCGGCTGCCAATCTGACGGGCCATTTGAGCGAATGCGCTGTAGCTAGCTTCCATAGCGCCGTCGCCAAAGGCAAGCTTTTTGGGGTATGCCCTCTCAGCCTCTTCCAGGTATTCCAGTACATTGCAGTGCATGGCTTGCCTCCTTTCTCAAGTAAGTTATGACGATGTTTTCAGCTGAATCTTTGCAGGCTATTCTCAGGATATTGCCTGTTTCCCTGGGTAATTGCAAGGGCAATCTCGCCGGGGAAGAATTCAGCCTGTAGAAATCCTCTGGAAGAATTTATCCTTGGTTTCCTGGGAGACTTCCTGGAAGCTTTCATAATCTTTCTTTAGGATTTCTTGGGACTCCTCCTTGGTGAGCTTGCCGCGCCGCACCAGGACGGCAAGCTCGCCGGCTCGGATGGGGAATCCCCTTTTTTCGATGCTCATATGCTCTGCCATGGCGTGGGCGAAGCAGTCTGCATGGCCGCTTACGCCTTGCGGCCTCACCCATCCGATTTTTTCCTCTAAAAACCGCATGGTCTCTTCCTCGCTGACGTCATGGTAGGCAAAATAAGAGACAGCCTCCGCCTCAATGTCTTTGAGGTAATCCATCCGGCCTGCCCTGTCGGCGCGCTCCTCTAAGCCATGGAACATCTGGTATTCGAAATCCTTCAGATGGCAGGAAGATTCGAAGGGCTCAATCCCCCTCGTGCTGTCTGCGCACTGCAGGATTTGGCCGCTTGTCCTTCCATTGACAATCAAGGGGATGTTGTGCTGCCCGGCAAACAGGTAGCTGTAGTAGTGCATATAGTGGAAGCAGACGGAGCAGAAATTGTGCATGAGTTTCACGCAGGCAGCGTACTGCTTCCGCAGCTTTTCATCGTTCATGGAAAAGGAAATGTGGTCCACGTTTAATTTTGACAGGGCGTTCTCGATGTTGTGCCTGCCGTATTCTGTGGAAAATCCATTGTCAAAGGTGAAGGCCAGCACACGCATCCCATAGGTTTCCTTAAGCTGGTAAATAATATAGGTGCTGTCCTTCCCACCGCTGAAACCCACCAGGCAGTCGTATTTTGCGCCGGCAGACTTGGCCTTGGCTTTTGCGGCTTCCATTTTCTGGGTAAATTGGCGCTCTAGGGACGCTCTGTCTTCCAACACATCTTTATGGGCTTCGTAAAATTCGCAGTAATTGCAGACGCCCTCATCGTTGAAGCGGATGTCTGTGTAATGTTCCGGCAGCCCGCATTTTTTACATTGTTTCATAGATTCCTCCGGTATTTTCTTCCTGAGGGCACATCCCAGACAAAAATGCAAACGGAAAGGAATATGCCCCGCAGGTATTTTTATAGGGGGGGGTACTAAGGAACTATTTAAGAGTTATTTTTGAACAGCTCCTAACCTTTTACTACTCTAGCGTAAGAATGTGATAGAAATTAGAAAATAATTAAATTTTTGCGCATATTGAAGCGTCCTGCCGTTTGTGGTATGATGCAACAAGAATCGGAAAGGGAATATGGGGAAATGTTGGATATTAATTTGGAATATTATAAGATTTTCTATTATGTGGGGAAATTGAAAAGCATTACCTTGGCGGCGGAGGAGCTGAAGGTCTCCCAGCCGGCTGTAAGCCAAGCCGTCCGGCGGTTGGAGGAGAGCTTAGGGAGGCCGTTGTTTGTGCGGATTCCCAAAGGGGTGCGCTTTACGCCGGAGGGGGAGATGCTCTATTCTTTCGTGGAGCGGGGGTATGGGTACATCCTGCAGGGAGAGCGCAAATTTAAGGAAATGCTGGATTTGGGCATGGGGGAAATTCGGATTGGGGCCAGCGACATGACGCTGCAGTTTTATTTGCTGGAAGTGCTGGAGCAGTTCCATGAGCGGTATCCGAACATCAAGGTGGCTGTCACCAATGCGCCAACGCCGGAGACCTTGAAGCACTTGCAGGATGGGAAAATCGACTTCGGGGTGGTGAGCGCGCCGATTGGCAAGGGGCGGGAATGGAAGGTGAAGGCGGTGCGGCAGATTGAGGATGTGTTCGTGGCTGGGGAGAAATTCCGGCATCTGCAGGGGCTGGGGGCTTTGAGCTATCGGCAGCTGGAGAGCCTGCCCATTATTTGCCTGGAGAAGGACACCTCCACTAG
>CAOKUK010000209.1 GCA_948472595.1 uncultured Eubacterium sp. | reverse complement strand
TGCCCTGCAAGGGCCAAATAAGGTCTGTGGCTGCGTTAAAATGGAATTCCGGCTCTGGTATGGGCGCTTCATTGACTGCGTTGGAGACCACCTCCGGCTCGTCCATGAAATTATCCTCTTGGGGCGCAATCATGCTGGAGACGGCTTCTGCCTCTTCCTCTTTTTTCTTTTCTTTCTTTTTCTCCTGAGCGGCTTTTTTCTTTTCCTGAGCTGCCTGTTCCTTTTTCGCTAGCTGGGCGGCTGCCTCTGCTTTTTCCCTCAGGGCGTTCTCCCTTGCCTGGTCCTCCGCCTTCGCTTGCTGCACCATCTCTTCTTGCTCCTTGGCCAGCTGCTCTTCCTGCTTCTTGTCTTGCTGGGAATAATAAAGCCCTATCATGCCGAATGCAGCCACAACCATGATGGCAGCGGCTATGATGTAGGATTTCCGGGTAAAAAATGCCATTGTTTTCTTGCTTCTCATCCTGTCACCTTCCATTTCTGTTTGTTTTTTCCTTCATAGTTTTGCCGGAAAAAATGGAATTATACAGGATTCTATCAAGAAGTTAGGATTAGAGCTTTTCCAGTTCTGTGCCTGTATAGAAATAGCCTAGGATTTCCTGGTATTCCATGCCTTCCTTTGCCATTTCGTTGGCGGCGAACTGGCTGAGCCCCAGGCCGTGGCCTAAGCCCTTAGTCACGATCCGCACCTGCCCTTCCACTTCTTTTATGTAAAAGCAGGCGGAAGGAAGCCCCAGGCATTCCCGGGCGCTTTCCCCGGACAAGGGGACGCCGCCTGCCTTTGCCTGGATCACGTAGCCGCTGCTGTCCCGGCTTTCAATGGAAAAGGCCTCCATGGCCTTCTCCGATGGCACGTCAAGCCCTGGGCAGGCCTTTTGCAGCTTTTTCAGGAAATCCTTTTTTTCCAGGAAGGACACATGCAAGAAATCTGGGGATGGGATGTCCCAGGGGCTGTCTGTGCTGCGAAGGTAAGGGGCGTTTTCAATGGAGGCTTCTTGGGAATTCCGGGTCTTTCCGGCGCTGACGGCATGGTAGGAGGCCAGGATAGGCCGTCCTTCGTAAGTAAGGATTTCCCCTTGGGTGTCTAAGATGGCGGCTTCCAGCGCCTGGTAATTTTTCTCAAAGCCATCTTGCCCCCAGAGGGTCAGCATCTCCTCCCGGGACATGGAAGCGGGGAGTTCCTGCCCTTCCGTCTCCAGGGCTGCGGCTAAGGAAGTCCTGGCGATGACAGCCTGGGCTTTTATGGCTTCAGGATGGTAGTCTAAGGGAATCTCCTTTGCCACGATGCCTGCCAGGTATTCTTCCACGTCCATATCCAGGCTTTTGGCTGCGCTGCCCTCTGCAGAGCTGTCCTTGGCATGCTCGCTATCTGCGTCCGTGTCAGAGGAATTTGCAGTCTCATCGCTTGCGTTTGCGTCAGAGGAATTTGTGGCAAGCTTTTCCGTGGCTTCCTGGAATGCGCCGCTGTCGGGGTTTGTCTCATTTCTTTGGAAGAAAAAGGTGATAATATAAGGGATGGTTACAATTAATATGCAGATGGCGAAAAATGATTTTATTTTTTCTTTGAGCAAATGGGCGTCCCCCTTTCGGCTGTAGGGTGTTTGATCGGGCGATATTGTTTTTCGCATTGGAATCGGTTTGTGCAGGATGGCTACTATTTATTCTATGGGCAAGCGCCGGCATTATGACCGATGCGGGGAAATTCAGGCGGGAATATATGGGTGAACATAAAAATTTCGAACAAATATTCGAAAAACCCTTGCATTTTATCCTGGCATGTGTTATGATGTACCAGAACATAAGTTTGGAGACAATAGAAAGGATGCCGCAAATAAATGGAACTGCAACTAGACATGGATTTATTTGAGAAGCTGAAGATTCTTTCGGGCGCTGCCAAGTATGATGTCGCCTGCACCTCCAGCGGCGTTGACCGCAAGGGCGGCAGGAAAGGCATGGGGAATGCCATTGCCCCCGGCGTCTGCCATAGCTTTTCTGCGGATGGCAGGTGCATTTCCCTGTTGAAGATACTTCTTACCAATGAGTGCATTTTCAACTGCGCCTATTGCTTGAATAACTGCGATTCGGATGTCAGGCGCGCAGCCTTTACCCCAGAGGAGATTTGCGCCATTACCATGGAGTTTTACCGGCGCAACTATATCGAGGGCTTGTTCCTAAGCTCCGGGATTATAGGAAGCCCGAATATTACCATGGATTTGATTTACCAGACAGTCTTCCGCCTCCGCAATATCTGCCATTTCCATGGCTATATCCATGTGAAGGCGATTCCAGGCGCAGATTTAGAGCTTGTGGAGCGGACAGGCTTTTTGGCAGACCGCATGAGCGTTAACTTGGAGCTGCCTACAGCGGAGGGTTTGCATAGGCTTGCACCCTGCAAGTCCCGCCATACCATCTTAAAGCCCATGCGGCAAATCCAGAACCGCATTTGTGACAATAAGCAGGAGATTGTGGCCTACCAGAAAGCGCCGGCCTTTGTGCCGGCAGGCCAATCTACCCAGATGATCATTGGCGCCACGCCGGAGAGCGATTATCAGATTATGAGCGTGGCTGAGGGGCTGTACCAGAAGTTCCAGCTCAAGCGGGTCTTCTACTCGGCTTTTGTCAATGTGAATGGCAACAGCATGCTGCCAGCCCTGCCCGGCGGCCCGCCTCTGCTGCGGGAGCATCGGCTGTATCAGGCAGACTGGCTATTGCGCTATTACCATTTCCAGGTTTCGGAGCTGCTGTCGGAGGACAGGCCGGATTTTAATATTTTCCTGGATCCCAAGTGCGACTGGGCGCTGCGCCATTTAGAGCGCTTCCCGGTGGAAATCAGCACCGCCAGCTATCAGGAGTTGCTGCGGGTGCCTGGGATTGGCTATAAGTCTGCGGAGCGGATTGTGAAGGCGCGCCGGAGGAACCGGCTGGGATTTGACGATTTGAAGAAGATTGGGGTGGTGCTGAAGCGGGCGCTGTACTTCATCACCTGTTCAGGGAAGATGATGTATCGGACGAAGCTGGAAGAGGATTATATCTGTGCGAACCTGATGCGGGACAAATCCCAGATTCCGAGGGATATCCGGGAAGTGGGATACCGGCAGCTGAGCTTTTTTGATAAGGAAATCTGTGCGGATTACAAACTGGCAGAGGAGGAGGTTGTGCCGCAGCGCCAGCAAATCCAGGCAGTATGACAGAGGGAGCATGCATGGAGAGTCTAAAGCGGAAGGGCGGAAGGGGCAAGCATCGATGTGAGCAGGGGATAGAGGGGATATGGGAGAAGAGGCACAGTTACAGCATGTTGTTGTGGGAGGAGGCTTTTTATGTATATATTTATTTGCGAGGACAGCATTGATGGTATTTTCACGGGAGTCTATGATGCTTGGGCAAGCAGGTATGGGCATGAGAATGTGGCGCTTACGGCTTATGAGCCAGAGAATTATATGCTGTTTTGCGAGTATATCCGGGTGGAGACGGATTTTGAGAAGAGCGGGAAGGTGGTGCGCACCTTGCGGAGGCATTTGGGGGAAGAGACTTACGGAGAACTGTGCCAGGCAGCCTTGGCTTATGAGAATGCCAGGAGCCGGAGGCATTCCATGGACAAGGCGGACGCCATTTACAAGACCATTGTGCTGGCTCTGTCCATGAGGGATGGCAGCAAAGTCCTGCAGTGTTTGGGGGAGCCTTGCGTCAGCCGGACATTCCGCCTTTCTCGCTGTATGGGGAATGAGGCGCATCACCTCTTGGGTTTCCTGCGCTTCCGGGAGCTGGAGAACGGCGTCCTGTTTGCACAGATTACACCGAAGAACCATGTATTGGAATTTTTGGGTGAGCATTTTTCCGACCGCCTGCCAGAGGAAAATTTCATGATTTACGATGCCGCACATGGGCAGGCGGCGCTGCATACGAAGGGGAAGGGTTTCTTTATTACGGATACACAGGATTTGGAGGAAGAGAAGCTGGGGCGCATATCCAGGGATGAGGCAGAATGGCAGAGGCTATGGAAGGGGTTTTTTGAGAGCATTTCCATAGAGGCCAGGAGGAACCCCAAGCTGCAGGGACAGAACCTGCCGAAGCGTTTCTGGCAGAATATGGTGGAATTTGAGCCGCCGTTGGGAGCTTGAGAGGGTTTCGATGAATGGCTGTGAAAAATTTCTGGCAGGAAGTACCAGACAGCTATCTTCCCTCAGACACACAAAAGAGTACAGAGAAATCGAATCTTTGCTGCACAAAAATATTTTGATATATTTATGGAGTCTATATCAATACGAATATATATAGAGGTAAAAAATATATGGCAAGAAGGATGCTATATAGAAATTCATGTATTTTCGACACATAATAGTGACAGGTTTTTAACTTGAAGTATAAGGATGGTTTATGAGCAGAGGATAAGGAGTATGTCAGAAAGTCAGAATGTAGAATATAAAGAGTCATGGAGAGATGAATATCTGAAATGGGTATGTGGTTTTGCAAATGCGCAGGGAGGAAGCATTTATATTGGAATTAATGATACCAGTGAGGTTGTTGGTGTGACTGATTGTAAGAAACCAATATATCCAGATTAAAGTAAATCCCAGTTCATATCCGGTCAGTTATCGTGGCGAGTATCATTATCGAAGCGGAAGTACAAAACAGCAGCTTCGAGGCTCTGCATTGACGGAATTTCTTGTCAAGAAGACAGGATATCGTTGGGATGCCGTTCCAATGGATAATGTTTCTGTTGCGGACTTAGATATAGAGAGTTTTGAAATTTTTCGTCGGGAGGCTGTTCGTACAGAGCGGATGACACGTAAAGATTTGGAATGCACAAATGAGGAATTACTCAATAAGTTAGGGCTGATTGTTAATGGAAAGTTGAAACGAGCAGCAGTTTTGTTGTTTTATCGTAATCCACAGCGTTTTTTTACGGGGTGTTATGTGAAAATTGGAAAGTTTGGTATTGGTTCTGATCTTCAATATCAGGATGTGATAGAAGGATCGCTTATTTTGATTGCAGACAGAGTGGTTGAACTAATTTATTTGAAATATTTAAAAGCATCTATTTCCTATGACAAAGAGGTACGGGTAGAGACATACCCTTATGCAAGGGAAGCGGTAAGAGAGGCGGTATACAATGCATTGATTCATTGTAAATGGGAAGACGGCATTCCGATTCAAGTTCGAATAGAAGATGAGACTATGTATATCAGCAATGCCTGTGTACTTCCAAGTGACTGGACAACGGAAAGTCTTATGAAAACCCATAATTCCAGACCATATAATCCAGATTTGGCAAATACCTTTTTCAGGGCGGGG
>CAOKUK010000208.1 GCA_948472595.1 uncultured Eubacterium sp. | reverse complement strand
AAGGTCATGTCCAGCTGTTCCTCCAGCTCTGTCTTCACGGCATTGACCGTGCGGGCGACCCGGCCAATGTCATGGATTTGCCCGTCCAACATAGAGCGGGTCTCATGCTCCCGCATAAACTGGGCCAGCACATAGAAATTCTCCTTCTCCTTGTAGCCCACAGTCCCCACCACATTCCGGGTGCCGATATCCAGGCCGAAGACCAGAGGGATGTCGCCGTGGAGCCTCTGCTTGCCCCGGCTGGACTTGCCCTTGTTCTTGATAACCTGAGCCACCTGATAGAACGTCTCCTCCCGGGTTCCGTTGTTGTCTATGACCACCTGACAGCTCCTGCGGTACATGCGGTCCGAAAGCTGGCTTGCGAATATTTTCTGGATTTTGTCTTTGGAATAGCCCCTGGCGCGCATCAGGCGCTTCCTGCGCACCTCCTCCGAGGCATAGACATACCACAGCTCATCGCAAATCTTATCATAGCGGTCCTCAATCAAAAGGGCGCTTTCCACCACCACAAAATCCAGCACGCCCATTTCGCGCTGCTCCTCAATCTGCTCCAGGATATATTCCTTCACCGCCGGGTGCACCACCCGGTTCACCCGGTGCCGTAGCTCCTCCGACCGGAAAATATAGTCTGCCAGTGCAATGCGGTTGATGGTCTCATCCTCATTGTAGACCTCCACGGGCAGAAACTTCATCAATTTCTGGTAACAGTCCGTATCCGGGTCCATCAGCATCTGGGCAATGCGGTCTGCCACCAGGACCTTTACCTTATAATTCTCCTCCAAGTACTCCAAAATGGCGGATTTTCCTGCACCCACACCGCCAGTAATACCGATAACCTGCATATCCTAACTCCTTTGCCTTCTCTAACCTCTCATGCTCCCTAACGATTCCTTATCTGCCGTCATGCGAATTACCCTCTATTGTACACAATCTCGCCGCACTTTTCAACTGTCCTTTTAATGCGCCTCATACCAATTCTTTCCCTTGTCCATATCCACCTCAAGCGCCACCGAAAGGGCGGCCGCATGCTCCATTTCCTCTTTCAGGATAGCCTCCACCCGCTCCGCTTCTTCCTCGTAGGCTTCCACCAGGAGCTCGTCATGCACCTGCAGGATAAGGCGGGAGCGCAGGCCCTGTTCCTTCAGAGCCTCATTGACCCGAATCATGGCAATCTTAATGATGTCCGCTGCCGTCCCCTGGATAGGGGCATTCATGGCCACCCGCTCCCCAAAGGAACGCTGCATGAAATTGCTGGAAGACAGCTCCGGCACAGGCCTGCGGCGGCCAAACATGGTAGAGACATAGCCCTGCTCCTTGGCGCCTTGCACCAGCCTGTCCAAAAAGCCTTTAATACCAGGGTAAGTCTCAAAGTAAGCCTCAATGTATTCCGCCGCCTCTTTTTTGGAAATGCTCAAATCCTGGCTTAGGCCAAAGGAGCTAATCCCATATACAATCCCAAAATTCACCGCCTTGGCATTTCGCCGCTGCAGGCTGGTTACCTGGTCAAAAGGCACATGGAACACTTGGGAAGCCGTCATTTTGTGGATATCCTGCGCCTGGCGGTAGGCATGAATCAGATTTTCGTCTCCGGACATATGAGCCAGAACCCGCAGCTCAATCTGGGAATAGTCTGCATCAATCAGGACACAGCCCTCCTTGGGGATAAAGACCTTGCGAATCTGCCGCCCCAGCTCCATGCGAATAGGGATATTCTGCAGGTTGGGGTCTGCGCTGCTGAGCCGCCCGGTGGCCGTGATGGTCTGGTGGAAGGTGGAATGGATTCGCCCATCCGCCTGGATATAATTAGCAAGGCCGTCCGCATAGGTGGATTTCAGCTTGGTCAGCTGGCGGTATTCCAGGATTTTAGACACCAGCGGGTACTCCGGCGCCAGCTTATCCAGCACATCCGCTGCCGTGGAATATCCCGTCTTCGTCTTCTTGCCGTAAGGCATTTTCAGCTTCTCAAACAGAATCACACCCAGCTGCTTGGGGGAATTGATGTTGAATTCTTCCCCGGCGTCTTGGTAAATCTCCTGCTCCAGCTCCCCAATCCTGCCCATTAGGCTCTCACCGTAAGACTTCAATTCCTCCCCATTCACCTGCACGCCCTCCCGCTCCATATCATAAAGGGTGTAGGCCAGGGGCATCTCAATCTCACAAAACAGCGCCCACATGCCGGCGGACTTTAATTTCTCCTCCAATTCCTGAGACGCCTGGAAGGAAGTATATGCCAGAAAGCAGGCATATTGTAAGAACTCCTCCTCCTTCTCCCGGATGGCCTGGGCAAGGGAAAGCTTCCCCAGCAAATCCTGAACAGAGGGGAACAAAAGCCCCAGATGCTCCTTGGCAATGGCGTCATACGTGTAGTCGCTCTTCAATGGATTCAGCAAATATGCGCCGATTAAAATGTCCGTCACCCTCCTGCGGCGCTCCTTCGGAATGGACAGGCAGGACAGTTGGTTTTTCAGGCCAAAGGTTCCAAAGGCCTTCCCCTTTTGGAAAAGGGATTGGAGTCGCCGCAGCAGGCCTGCGCCTGACAGCCCCTCTCCCGGCTCCAGAAAATAAATATCCTCCTTGCCAAAGGCAATGGCGAGGCCTAAGACATGGGAAGCCCCGGCAGGAACGGACTCCTCTGACAGCGCAGCCTTCCCAACATCCGCAGCCTCCTTTGCCACCTCCCCTGAATCCGCAGCGCCATCGCCGCCTTTCGCCTCCAAAAGCCCCTCCAGCGTAAACTGCCCATCGGATTCCATGCCCATCTGCAAAGCCTGTGCGCCAGCCCCTGTTTCTTCCCTGGCAGCTTCCGCCTCTGGATTCAGAAAAACCTGAAACCCAATGCGCCCTGCTTCCCGCGCCTTGGCAAACACCTGATCCGCCTCTGGGGCGCTTGTGATTTTCCGAAAATGCTGCTGCACCGGCGCCTCCAGGCTCTCCTTGGGAAACCGGCTCTGCATATGCTTAAATTCCAGCTTCTTCATCCATTCATAGGCTTCCGGCGTAAACAAATCCCCTAATTTCGCCTGCTCCACCTCATAGTCGATGGGCGCATTCACCTCGATGGTGGCAAGGGTCTTGCTCATCTGCGCCATATCATAATGCTCCCGCAGGTTCTTCTGCGCCCTGGGGGGCTTCACCTCATCGATGTGGGCAAAGGCATTCTCAATGCTGCCATAAGATACAATCAGAGCTGTGGCCGTCTTCTCGCCAATGCCTGGCACGCCCGGGATATTGTCCGAGGCATCGCCCATCAGAGCCTTCACGTCAATGAACTCCTCGGGCGTCACTTGATACTTTTCTTTCACATCTTGGGCATAATAATCCTCGATTTCCGTGCCGGTCCGCTTGGTCTTGGGAATGCGGATTTTGATGCGCTCCGTGGCCAGCTGGAGCAAATCCCTGTCCCCAGAGACCAGGGACACTGTAAGGCCCTCCGCTTCACAGCGCCTGGCAATGGTCCCTAAGATATCGTCCGCCTCATAGCCCTCGCGCTCCACAATGGCAACGCCCATGGATTTCAGCACGTCCTTCATTACCGGAACCTGCTGGCGCAATTCCTCCGCCATAGGCTTCCTGGTTCCCTTGTAATCCGCATACATCTTATGGCGGAAGGTGGGGGCGTGCACGTCAAAAGCCACCGTCAAATAGCCCGGCTTTTCCTCATCCAGGATTTTAAAGAGGATGTTCAAAAAGCCGTAGACGGCATTGGTGTGGAGGCCTTCCGCATTCGTCAGGTCCGGAATGCCGAAAAAGGCCCTGTGCAGGATGCTGTGGCCATCAATTAATACGATTTTTTTCTCCATACGATTTGATTCCTTTTAAAGTTGTATTCTGCAGGCAATCCGCTTTGCCTTCCCTTTCATAACATAATAGGAAGCGCCTGCGAAGGCCGTGTTGCTAGACTATATTTCCCGGGTATATTCCGCCAGCCATATCCTTTCTTCTTCCTCCAAGAAAGGAGAAATCTTCTCATATACCATCTTGTGGTAATCATTCAAGAGCTTACGCTCCCTGGCCGTCATCTCCTCCGGGAGAATAGCGTCTAAGTCAATGGGCGCATACGTAATCGTCTCAAATTCCATAAACTGGCCGTATTCGTTTTTCACGGATTTCTTGCAGAGCAGCTCATTTTCCGTGCGTATGCCGTATTTCCCTTCCAGGTACAGGCCCGGCTCGTCCGTGGTGACCATCCCTTCTTCCAGGACGCAGCTGTCATTGCGCTCCGGCACCAGCTTCCAGCGGAAGCCATTAGGTCCTTCATGGACGTTCAAAAGGTAGCCAATCCCATGGCCGGTGCCGCATTTGTAATCCAGCCCCAAATCCCATAAAGGCCCCCTGGAGAGGATGTCCAGATTCAGGCCGCAGCAGCCATGAAGAAACTTAGCCGCAGCCAGGTTCAGGTTAGAGCGGCAGACGGTGGTGAAATGGAATTTCTCTTCCCAGGTCAGCTCTCCCAAAGCCATGGTTCTGGTGATGTCCGTGCTGCCGTCTAAGTAATGGCCGCCGGAGTCCACCAGCAGAAAACCATGGGGTTCTAGTGCGGCATTGGATTCCGGAGTGGCAGCATAGTGCATCATGGCAGCGTTGGCGCCATAGGCGCTGATGGTGTCAAAGCTCAAATCCACAAACAAATCCTGGGCTCTCCTTAAGCTTTCCAGATAATCGGAGGCGGAAATCTCTGTAATCTCCATTTTACCAATATTTTTCTTCAGCCAGTACATAAATTTCGTGAAGGCGACGCCGTCCTTGACATGGGCGTTGCGGATATTGGAAATCTCCGTCTCGTTCTTAACCGCCTTCATCCACTCCGTAGGGTTGTCCGCCCGAATCACCTTCCCCTCCTTCGGCAGGCTGTGGAAAATGCGGTAATTGACCGTCTTCGGATCCAGCAGCACAGCTTCCCCCACAGGGATTTGGGATACATAGCGGTAAATATCCCCATAGGGGCGGACAGTGATTTTATTTTCCCTGCAGTACTCCATAAGAGCCTCGCTTAAAATCTCCTCCTGGACGAACCAGAAGCTCTCCTCCATCGTAATGGCTGCAAAGGACAGGGCTACGGGCACATGGGGAATGTCGCCCCCGCGGATATTGAAAAGCCAGGCGATGTCATACAGGGAAGTCAAAAGGTGGATGCCGGCGCCCTTCTCCTCCATCTTCTTGCGGAGCCTTTCCAGCTTGCCCTGGGCGCTCTCCCCAGCATAGCCTTCCTCCAGGATGGATACGGGATGCTTGGGCAAATCCGGGCGGCCTTCCCAAATAAGGCCCACCAAATCCTCCTCCACAGAGACAGAGCCCCCTTTAG
>CAOKUK010000207.1 GCA_948472595.1 uncultured Eubacterium sp. | reverse complement strand
CCGCTTGTATTCACCCAATAGTTCTGCGGCTCCTTTAATCCCTCTCCATAGAATCCATCACAATAATTGAGGACGTCCCAGGGACAGTACACGCTTACATTGCCAAACTGGTAGCCATCGTACCATTCTTTTACTATCTCATAGCATGGAAGGCATTGGTAATATTCCAGAAAATCCCTCACTTCCCTGTCTGTGAATCCAAAAAATTCTGAAAAACGCCTATCTGAGATGGAGAATACTTTCAGATTGTTCAGGCCTGTAAAGATGCTCTCTTTGGCAATGCGCAGGCAGCCGGTCAGGACGGCAAACTGGAGGCTGTCATTGGTCTTGAGAGCCTGGCCAAACAAATTCCGGATACAAAGCGTCATCCTATCATAATATCCGTAACCAAATGCCTTGGCCAATGGCACATCGTATTCGTCTATCAGGATAATGGCTTTCTGCCCATAGTGTTTATAGAGCAGCCCTGAAAGAGTCTGCAGGCTTCCGTATAGGACAGCGTCCGACATCGGGAAAAGTTCTTGGTTACTCGGGTCTTCAGCTATCAATTGGCGGTATAATGCTTTTTCACGGTCTGTCAGCCTATTGCTTTCCAAAAGGAATTGGAAGCGCAATGCTTCTTTTCCAAGCGCCGAACACAGCATGGAACGGGCATCCGTAAATTTCTCCCCTTCTACCCCCTTTAGGCTAAAGAAAAGGACAGGAAACTTACCCATGTATTCCTCACAGATACTCTTCTCTTCTGCAATTTTCAATCCCTTAAAGAGTTCTGGGTCGCAGCCGATTTCAAAGAAGGCTTTCAGCATGCTCATGTTCAGGGTCTTCCCGAAGCGCCTGGGGCGGGTAAAGAGGCACACCTTTGCGCCGTTTTGCAGCAAATCGCGGATAAAGCCCGTCTTATCAACGTAGTAATAGCCCTCGTTCCGAAGCTCCTCAAAGAATTCATTTCCAATTGGAATTTTTTTCCTTGCAGAATCCGCCATGGCGCCCTCCTTTCTGCTTCTGATATCCTCGCAAGATGATTTTTATCCTAAATTTTGCAGCGATATGCTGTCCCTGAATCAACTGCTTTTCCCAACATAACCTTACAGTTTTTCTTCTCGCAGGCAATCCCATACTTTAAAATTTTCTCCATGCCCTCCGCTCGCAGGCATTCGTCATATTTGTTCCTCTCTATCTGCTCTAGGGCTTCCTGGCATTTGGCTTCTAACTGCCCTTTGCCTGCATGCTTCAATTCTATTACAATCCCTATCTGTTCTTCTTCCAACTCCACAAGGATATCGCTGTAGCCTTTACCGGATTCCCTGTTAGATGAGATAACCCAATCTTCCTTGAAGCTCAGCAATCCCAGCAGGATGCCATGGTAAAAGTTTTCCTTCAAATCATTCCTGACGGCATTGTCCCGAATGCTGATGGTTTTCTTTAAGTACTGCCGGAACCTTTGCTCCACCTCTGCTGCATCTCCATTCTGAAAGGCTATGCAAAAGGCCTCTAGGGCTGCGCCGTCTTTTCTTGCTTTTTCCTGGAAATGCTCCATTATCTGGCTGGAGAAGATATTGTGGATTTCCCTATTGGGAATGGCCAATTGAAACATGCCACTTTCCCGATTCCCCCGCTGTGTGAGATAGCCTGCGGCAAAGAGGACGCTCCATAAGTTCTCCATGGAATCGTACAGCTTGCGGTAAGTCAATTCCTGGCAAATATTTTTCTCTATGGGCTTTCCTTCCATCAGCTGCTCGATTTCCCGCTTTGCCGTTCCCACATCAGATTTTTCCAGGAAATGCTGGATGATATCATTTCCACTGGTATTAATCCAGTAATCTTTTGGCTTCGCTTTCGGATTCACACAGAGCTTATGGCAGTGGTAAAGTACATCCCAAGGGCAGTATACTTCTGTATTTCCAAAATGATATCCGTCATACCATTCTTTTATATCTCGATAACAATCCGTAAGGTTATACTCCTCTAATAGCTTGTGCACTTCACTATCCGTAAATCCAAAATACTGGCTAAATTCAACATCTGCAATAGAATACACAACAATATTATTCAGGCCTGTAAAAATACTTTCTTTGGAAATGCGCAAACAGCCAGTCAGGACGGCAAACTGTAAGCTGGCATTTGTCTTTAACACTTGGGAAAACATGCCTCGGATTAGGGGAACTATAGAATCATAATAGCCCTGCTCAAAGGCCTTTGCAAGCGGCACATCATATTCATCAATCAAGACAATGGCTTTTTGCCCATAGGATTGATATAGCAGCTCTGTAAGGGTGCGCAGACTGCTTTGAATGCCGGCTTCATCCATGTTTTCTGCCAGAAAGGAATCCCAGGCGTCCTTTTCCTCTGGCAGCAGCTTTCTGCTATCCAGCATCCTCTTTTGCCGCCTTGCTTCTTCGTTGATTGCTTTTACAAGCAGTTTTTGTGCCGTTAGATAGGAATCTGCTCCAACGTCTTTCAAGGATAAAAACAGCACAGGAAACTTGCCCATGTATTCCTCACAAATGCTTTTCTCTTCTGCAATCTCCAATCCCTTAAAGAGTTCTGGGTCGCAGCCGATTTCAAAGAAGGCTTTCAGCATGCTCATGTTCAGGGTCTTCCCAAAGCGCCTGGGGCGGGTGAAGAGGCACACCTTTGCGCCGTTTTGCAGCAAATCGCAGATGAAGCCTGTCTTATCAACGTAATAATAGCCCTCATTCCGAAGTTCCTCAAAAAATTCATTTCCAATTGGAATCTTTTTCCTTGCGGAATCCGCCATAGCCGCCTCCCTTCTGCCTGCTATGTCCAGATAAGCTGTGCTTTCCTTTTGGAATAGCCCGCCCTTGCTTTTTCTGGCAGAAACAATGCTATACCGCCTTTACATGCACCTTGCTTGCTCCCTCGTATGCCACGTACTCTTCTGGCTTCTCGTACTTTTCAGGCCTCTCATATTTTTCTGTCTTCCCATGCCTTTCGCCCTCTGCAAAAGGCATGCTTTTCCTTTTCAGCATACTTCCATACGATTCGCTTTTCTGCAGCCCGGCCTGGCTCTCTGCGGGATGGTAGGTTGGGACAATCTCTTCCACAAGGGTGCGGATGTCGCTTCGGTTCTCGTAGCAAGCTTCCATGAGCGCGCGGATTTGCTTTAGGAACAAATCTGTGTCAAAGGCAATGGGGCACCCTATGTAAATGAGGCTGTTCTGGGTGGTCTTCATGCCTTCCTCTGCCATCAGCTTTTCCTCATACAGCTTTTCTCCCGGGCGGAGGCCGGTATAAGAAATCTTGATGTCCACATCTGGCTTGAAGCCGGAAAGCTTGATCAAATTCCTGGCCAGAGTGTCAATCTTGACAGGGTCGCCCATATCTAATACGAAGATTTCGCCGCCCTTGGCATAGGCGCCGGCTTGGAGCACCAGGGAAACGGCTTCCGGGATGGTCATAAAGTAGCGGATAATCTCCGGATGGGTCACGGTAACGGGGCCTCCCTTGGCAATCTGCTTCTTAAATTTCGGTATGACCGATCCATTGCTGCCCAGCACATTCCCAAAACGGACTGCCACAAACTCCGTACGGGTGTATTGGGATATCTTGGAGAATGGCTTCCGGCTGTCCAGCTGCTCATCCTCCCCATGGATATTCAGCATGGTCAGCTCATTCGCCCTGCCTTCGCGAACCATTTTATCAAAGGTCTGGATAATCATCTCGCAAAGGCGCTTGCTGGCTCCCATGATGTTGGTGGGGTTCACGGCCTTGTCCGTGGAA
This sequence comes from uncultured Eubacterium sp., assembly GCA_948472595.1. Classification (GTDB taxonomy): domain Bacteria; phylum Bacillota; class Clostridia; order Lachnospirales; family Lachnospiraceae; genus Petralouisia. The sequence goes on along the minus strand of CAOKUK010000207.1, from coordinate 1,566 downwards.
ATCAGCACGAACCTCTGGCAGCCGTTGGTCATAGCCGCATAGGCCGTCTTATACGTGCCGATGGCGTTATTCTTAATGGATTCGCAGGGGCTGTCTTCCATCAGGGGGACGTGCTTGTGGGCAGCTGCGTGGTATACCACGTCCGGCCGGTACTCTGCGAATACCTGATTAATCTTCCGGCTGTCCCGGACAGAGCCTATCAGCACCACCAGGTTCAGGTTCGGGTAGCTATCCGTCAATTCCTGCTGTATCTCATAGGCATTGTTCTCATAGATATCAAAAATAATCAGCTGCTTGGGGCCATGGCCTGCAATCTGGCGGCAGAGCTCACTGCCGATAGAGCCGCCTCCCCCCGTCACCAAAATCACCTTTCCGCTGAGGCTTCGGAAAATCTCATCCATATTCACCTTGATGGGATCCCTGCCCAGCAAATCCACCACATCTACCTCCTTCATGTCGCCCGTTGTGACCTCTTTGCTGTCCAGTCGGTAAATGTCAGGCAGGTTCTTAAGCTCACATTTCGTCTCCTTGCAGATGTTCAGGATATCCCGCTTTGCATCTGGGCTCAGGCTGGGGATGGCCAAGAATATTTTGTCAATCTTGTATTTCTCTACATTGGCCAGAATATCGTCTCGCCCCCCCACCACAGGCACGCCGTCCACAAAACGGTTCCATTTGTTGGGGTTGTCGTCAATGATGCAGCATACCCTTTCCCTTTTCTCCTTCTTCCTGTCTATGTCCTGCAATATCATGCGCCCGGCGGACCCTGCGCCAATCAGCATGACATGGGCTTCCCTTTGCATCCGCTCTCGCCGGCTTCGCTCCAGAAGGATAAAGCGGTAGGAAAAGCGCACCCCCAGAATCAGCAGAAACTGGATGATTGCCCCAAACACATAGTAAGACAGAGGCATGCGCTGCACAAAGGCCGTAATGCCCACGTCGTGGAAAATGGTCGTAATAGCCGTAGCGCCGGCCACCCGCATCAGCTCGTCATAGCTTGCGAATCTCCACAGGCTCTTATAAAGCCGCAAAGACCAAAACACGCCAATGCAGAAGATGGAATAAAATGGCGCAAACTCCATCCAAGACTTCAGGTAATCTCCCTGTATCATGGAAAAGCGGCCGTCAAACCGAAACAGCAGCGCCGCAAAATACGCCAAATTCACCACCAATATGTCATATGCCATCAAATAGAGGGCGATTACCTGCCAATGCTGCAAGCGCATCCTCTTCCTGCCTTCCCCATTCTGTTCTGTATCTGATTTATACATACATGATTCACCACGATTCTCCTTAGAATTCACATTCCACAAACGTCTCTCATCCCCATTTCCCAGCTATGCTAACCGCAAACCACAATGTTTTCCAGCCTATCATGACATACATGCCATGCCTACTGGGAGCCATAATATTTGTTGTAATAGCCCTTATAATAGCCTTTGTAATAGCCCTTGTAGTAACGGTTATAGTAGCCGCCCTTCTCTACCTTCACCTTATTCAGCACCACGCCCAAGATGCGGCAGTCCGCCACTTCCAGTTGCTTCTTCACTTCCTCCACAAACTTGT
>CAOKUK010000206.1 GCA_948472595.1 uncultured Eubacterium sp. | reverse complement strand
CCCCCCCTTCGTCAGGCTTTCCCCATTGCGGTAATACAGGTTGCAATAAGTCTCGTTGTCACTGGCCTGCAAGGTCAGGGAACTCAGCATCTCATCAATATTCAATTGAATGAAGCACACCTGAATCTCTGCCCCCTGGAAAGAAATCCCCTCCACCGGAATGGCAAGAGCCACCTGCTTCCTGGCTCCATAGAGGTTTGACGTGCGGATGACGGGTTCCGTCAGCTCCTCAGAAAGGAAGCTGTACCTGCTAAGTCCCGAAGTGGTGCTGTGTTCCGTATAGACAATCCCATTTTCATCCACCAAAGCAAACTTATCCACATCATAGAGGGCCTTCACCTTTCCCAGAAAGCTGCGCAGAGTATCCTGGGATTCTAAGTCGGACTCTTCCAAAATGGAAAGCGCATGTTCCATGTAAGAAAAATTATTCTTAATCACTTCCGACACCACCTGCGCCCTCCGGCCTGCCAATTCCTCCAGGTAAAACTCGCTGACCCGATTCACCGCCTGGCTAGTGCCTGACTGTGCGCTGCCGGATACCCAAATCGTCGTAATGAGCAGAAGCGCCGCAATCAGGAGGCTGCCCACTACGGCAAATGCGATTGTCTGCTTCTTTTGTTTTTCATTCATGTTCTCCCATTCCTTCCTCTATTTCACCGTATAAAATCTGGAGCATGGCAGCTGCGCCATCCTGATAAATCACCGTGGTAGCCTCCTCCGTCTTTTCCAAATACGCCTCACCTGGCAGAAGGCCGTCCGCAATCTTTACCGCCACCTGCACCGTATCAAAGCCAATGGAATAGCAATCCTGGACGCCTAAGGCATAAATCGTCCCATCCTTCAGGTAATGGAGGGCTTCCTGGTCATGGTCCATCCCAACGATTGCCACTTCTCCCTCCAGCCCGGCTTCAGCCACTGCCCGGGCTGCGCCGACCGGGTTGCTCATATTGCAGCAAATGATTCCCGCCAAATCCTTATGGGCGGCCAGGAACCCTTGGGCAAGCTGATAAGATTTCTCCACAGAATCCCCATCATAGGCAATCTCCGCAACCTCCATATTGGGGTACCGGGCAAGCACCTCCCGTGCGCCAATGGCTCTTTCCTCATGGCAGGGCGCACCTTCGGTCCCTACCAGAATCGCCACCTTCCCCTGATAGTCCAGCTTCTGGCAGAGAGCCTCGGTAAGGGCGGCGCCGTCTTTGCGGTTATGGGTATTCCCCACATAGGCAATCCGATCGCACCCATCCTCCTTGGCAGCATCCGAGCTGGAAAACGTCATGACCTTCTGCCCCTGCCCTATCAGTTTATTGATGACGGGCGTCAGGACTTCCACATCCGCCACGTCTACGCCCAGCACGTCAAAGCCTCTCCCCGCGGCGTCCAAAAGGCGCTGCACCTGATCGGACGCAGAAGCCTCGTTGGGCGCCAAGTATTCGTAATTGATGGCAATCCCCAGCTTTCCATACTGCTCAGCGGCGTCCTCTATGCCAAGCGCAACCGCATCCCACCAGGGATGAACCACTTTATATGTAAAATAAAAATTATACTCCTGTTTCAAAGGCTGATACCCATCCAGCGTATGGTCAAAGTTAACCGCATGCGCCGTCTCCTCCGCAGAGCCGCCCTCTTGGTGGGCAGGAACCATTTCCCTTCCCTTTTCGCCATTGCACCCATACAGGCTAAGGCAGCATGCGCAAAACGCCATTGCCGCCCCCAAAACAATCATTGCCTTTCCAACGCAGGATTTCTTTTGCATGATGGCATCGTCTCCTCTCTTTTCAATTGCCTCCTCATGATTATACCCCAAAATGAAAAAAGCCACAAGCACCTGCTTGCGAAAATGCAGCGGCGCCAACTCTATCAATTTATAGAGGAAATGAGCGACCCGGAGACGTTCCATATGAATTGAATGTAGCCAAACATTCATGCCCAAAATCTGTAACCTGGCGAAATTGGGATTCCAAAAAGTTTAAAATATGGAAGAATGCTTAAAAAAATATCCTATACAAACTTATGTCCAGTGATATGATTATACTGTTGCTGAAAATAAAAAAGGAGGAATCTAGCATGAAGAAAAGAACGCAACTGAAAAACAGAGTTCTGTCATCCCTTTTGGCTCTGGCCCTTGTCCTTACCGGATTGTATATCCCGGAAACGGCAGTACAGGCGGCAGACCCGGAAGATGGGCTGGTCGTATATTATGATTTTGTATCACAGAACGACCAGGCAGCAGAAATCCCCGATGCTTCTAACCACGGGAAGAAAGCAGTGATTGAAGCGGTAAGCGGAGGCGCACGGGGCAAGTACAGGCTTGTAGATGAGAACATTTACGGCAAAGAGGTTAAGGCATTGGACCTGGTGGGAGGAGACGATGGTGCGTACCTGCTGCTTCCAGAAGGCATCCTCAATGGATGTGAGGCCGTGACCATCAGCGCATGGGTAAAGCTCTCAACGGATAACGGATACCAGAGGATTTGGGATCTTGGTTCCGGCCAAAGCTCTTACATGACTTTGCTCTCAGATGGATGGAACAAGGGGTTTGAAGGCTATGCCGTGAACATTAACCACAATGGCAGCGGTGAAATTGGCGTTTCCAAAGGCGTGGACGAGAACGGCGATCCCATCAATATTGATAAGAACCGCTGGGTATTGACCACCGTTGTTATGGACGGCTCCGTAATGTCCCTGTATGAAAACGGACAGCTGATCGGCACGAAGGATACCGGCGTCAGCGTCAAAAATCTGTGGGATTCAAACCAGAACTATATTGCATACAGCCAATTCTATGACGCCCCGACAACCGGGCGTTTCGCAGAGTTCAAGATTTATAACAAAGCCCTGACAGAGGCCGAAGTGGCAGCTATGTACCAGGTTACCGATGAAGAAATCGTAAAGAGCGACATACGCGACCTGGATCTGGGCGACCTCAGCAATGTAACAGAGAATCTGACGCTTCCCTCCCAGGGTATCTGCGGTTCCGATATTACCTGGAGCAGCAGCAATAAGAGCGTGCTTGCCATCAGCAAAAAGAATAAGGATGGCAATTATGTGGCAAAGGTAAACCGCCCGGCGATGGACGCTGATGATATGGGCGTAACGCTTACTGCACATCTGAACTATATGGGTGAGATGGGCACGAAAGACTTTGCTGTCACCATAAAACGCGAATACAACGATCAGGAATTGACAGACCATGACCTGGCGGCAGCCCTTAAGCAGGTAGAAGGCATTTCCCCGATTATCACGAAGAGCGTTACGCTTCCGGGAACGGGAGAATGGGGCTCTGACATCGCATGGACATGGACAGGCACAGCCGGAACCATCACGATACCAGAAAAAAATGAAGACGGCAGTATCACGGCGGCAGTCGTAAGGCCGGCCATTGGCCAGGCAGATGCGGCTGGCAAGCTGAAAATTACCGTCAGCAACGGCACGGCAAAGAGCGAGCAGGAAATTGACGTTGTAGTGAAAGCGCTCCGCGCATCCAACGATATCAAGAGCGTTGAGGCTGTTACTGTGGAGACGCTTGCGGGGCACAGCCCATCTCTGCCGAATTATGTCACGGTAACTTACCAGGACAACACTACGAATAAGATGGATGTAAGATGGCCGGACAGCATTGAGGAAGAAAAGTATCAGACGGCAGGGACGACCTTTGAAGTAGAAGGGCAGATTGTAGGGGAGATTGAGACGCTTAAGGCTAAGGCTACGGTTACGGTTGTCAGCGAAGGGACGGCTGCAGCTGCGAAAACGGTAAGCTTTGACCTGAACGACATTACCCTTGATAAGATTGGCGAAGACGGCTCTATCCTGACACAGAACCGCGACAGGGATCTTGCATACCTGAAGCTGCTGGACAATAAGCGCATGCTTTATGACTTCTACATGACATTCGGTGAAAATGATAAAATCAAAGATGTAGAGCCTCTGGGCGGCTGGGATGAGCCGACCGGGCTGTTGCGCGGGCACTCCACCGGGCATTATATGTCAGCCCTTGCGCTTGCCTATGCGTCTACCGGAGATGAAGAGTTAAAAACAAAGCTGAATGAGATGGTGAGCGAGCTGCATCGGCTTCAGCAGAAATCAGAAGGCGATCCAAGGGACTTTAAGATTTATGGCGAGACCATGGAGGGTTCCCTGGACGTGAACAAATGGAGCAAAAATCCGAAGGAATGGGGCGTAGGCTTCTTAAGCGCATATTCACCGGATCAGTTTGCGCTGTTAGAGGTATATGCGCCTTACGGCTCTCCGGGCGGCGGTATCTGGGCTCCGTACTATACCTTACATAAACTGTTAGCAGGCTTCCTTGACGCTTATACCTATACGGGCAATGAAGAAGCGCTTGACACAGCGCTTGCTCTCGGCAAATGGGCATACCTCCGCCTGAGCGCCTGCAGCCAGGAACAGCTGACCAAGATGTGGGGCATGTATATTGCCGGCGAGCTTGGCGGCATGAACGAGTCCATGGCACAGCTTTATCTCTATGCGAAAGAGAAAAACAATCCAGATGCAGATATTTACTTAGCCGGAGCGAAATTATTTGACAATACGGTATTCTTCGATAACCTGGCGAAGAACTTAGACGATATCAAGGGACGCCATGCGAACCAGCATATTCCGCAGATCGTCGGCGCTTTGAAGATTTATGACGCGACAGTCGCAGCAGGAAAGCCGGAACAGAAATACTACGACATTGCAAAGAACTTCTGGCAGATGGCAGTTCCAAGGTATGCCTATTCCACCGGAGGCGTTGGGGTAGGAGAAGCATTCCCGGCCGAGCCGTATGCACAGGCAAACAACATCCGGGGCGACAGCAACTGTGAGACATGTGCGGCTTACAATATGATGAAGCTGACGATGGATTTGAACAATTACGATCCTGACAATGCAGAATACATGGACTACTATGAGAGGACACTGTACAACCAAATCCTCGCATCCCAGACGCCGTACACGACCAGCAGCATGCACAACGGCACGACTTACATGCTTCCGATTGGGCCTGGCGTAAGAAGGGATTATGGCGGAGATTATACCTCCTTCTCCTGCTGCCATGGCACTGGAATGGAGAACCATGTGAAATACCAGGAAGCAGCTTATGCGAAATCAAATGATACGCTATACGTAGGCCTCTACCTCCCATCTACCGTTACATGGGATGAAAAAGGCGTGAAGGTCGTACAGGAGACCACCTTCCCATCGGAAACAACCAAGCTGACCGTCCAGGCAGCCAGCGCTGCAGCACAGGCATTTAATATGAAGCTGCGCGTTCCTTACTGGGCCACCAATGGATTTACCGTTAAAGTAAACG
>CAOKUK010000205.1 GCA_948472595.1 uncultured Eubacterium sp. | reverse complement strand
GACTTTTTTCTCCGTAAGCACCAGCAGCTCTTTTTGGGTATTCCCAATCACAACCCCTGCTGCCTGGTTCTCATTTTCATAAGGCGTGCTAAACCAGTCCATGCCGCTTGTCACCCCTGTGACAGTCACCACCGACTTATTCGCCTGCTTCCCTATGTCATAAAGCTTGTCCTGCAATTCCTGATAATCCTCTATTTCCAGCTCTTCCTTCACCACTGCCGCCTCATTTGGCAAGACGCCGCCCTGGCCTTCTTGCCCGCCTCCAGGGTCTTCCTTCTGCCCATCGCCTTCCTTGGCTTGGCCTTCTCCTTTGGCGTCCCCAGTCTGCCCCTCCCCTTCAGGGCTGCTTTCTGCGCCATCCTTATTATCTGGGGATTTTTCATCGGAAGGCTTGGAGTCTGGGTCTGGATCCTTTGAGTCCTTTTCTTTTTTACCGTTGGCCTGGCTGCCCTCCGGCTGGCCGCCCTGCCCTTTTGAATCTTCTTGCGAATTTCCCTCCTTGTCCCCGCCGTCCGCTATGACGTCGTCCTTGGGGATGCTGATGGCAGATTCCTCCTTGGGATTCAGCCATGCTTCCATATAGGGGCGCAGCAACACAAAAACAAAGCAGGCGACTACCCCAAAAATAACGGCACAGAAAAGATTAAATCCTGCCTGAATCAAAAGCCGCCGCTTATTGATGGGCTTTTCCTTAATTTTCTCCTTGATGAAATCAAATTCCTGCTCCTTCTGCTCTTGTTGTCTCATAGATGCTTCCTCCGTTACTGTTCACGTTCTTTCCTCCTGCTTACCATTATACGTTTTTCCCTGCATTGTTGCAAGATTTTTATTTTTAAGGTATAATTGTGCTGTTACCATTACGGCCATAAGAATATATTTCAAGTGTAAGGATGACGTTTATGAATGAAAAAGTATTGAAGACATTAGAATACCATAAAATTATCCAAATGCTCGCTGAATGCGCCACCTCCGCACCCGGCAGAGAGCTTTGCAGGCAGCTTGTGCCCTCTGTGGACTTTGAGGAGATTGAGCTGGCGCAGAGGCAGACTGGGGATGCGCTGACCCGAATTTACCAGAAGGGCTCCCTCTCTTTCTCTGGCACGCACAATCTGGGCGCCTCTCTGAAACGGCTGGAAATCGGCGGCACCCTCAGCATAGAAGAGCTGCTCCGGGTCGCTTCCCTGCTCAAGGTGGCCAAACGGGCAAAATCCTATGCCCGCAGCGAGCGGGAAGCGCCAAGGGAGGATTCCCTGGATGAGCTATTTTCTGCCATTGAGCCCCTGACGCCCCTGGCAGAGGAAATCAACCGCTGCATCCTCTCGGAGGATGAGATTGCAGACGACGCTTCCCCGCGCCTAAGGCAAATCCGCCGCTCCATCAAGAACGCCAACGACAAAATCCACAGCCAGATGAACGCCATGCTCAACAGCAGCCGCAGCCTTTTGCAGGACGCTGTCATCACCATGCGCAACGGGCGCTACTGCCTCCCAGTGAAGGCAGAGTCCAAGAATCAGGTGCCCGGCATGATCCATGACCAGTCCTCCACCGGCTCTACGCTTTTTATTGAGCCCATGTCTGTAGTGAAATTGAACAACGACTTAAAAGAACTGTTTCTAAAGGAACAGGATGAGATTGAGGTGATTCTGGCAGGCTTAAGCGAACGCACGGCAGAATATGCCCCTCTGTTAGTCGGCGATTATGAAATACTGACGAAGCTGGATTTTATCTTCGCTAAGGCTTCACTCGCCAAAAGCTATCGGGGAACCGCCCCCCTGTTCAACCAGGAGCGCCGCATCCGCATCCGCAAAGGACGCCATCCCCTGTTAGACAGCCAAAAGGTCGTCCCCATTGACATCCATTTGGGGGATGGCTTTGACCTCCTGATTGTCACAGGCCCTAATACCGGCGGCAAGACCGTGTCCTTAAAGACCGTTGGGCTCTTTACCCTGATGGGTCAGTCAGGGCTGCATATCCCTGCAAATGACCGCTCGGAGCTGTCCGTCTTTGATGAGGTCTTTGCCGATATCGGGGACGAGCAGAGCATTGAGCAGAGCTTAAGCACCTTTTCCTCCCATATGACTAATATCGTCTCCATCTTAGAGAAGGTGGATGAAAACTCCTTGGTGCTCTTTGACGAATTATGCGCCGGGACTGACCCTGCGGAAGGCGCCGCCCTTGCCATGGCTATTCTGTCGCGGCTCCACAACTATGGCGTCCGCACCATGGCCACCACCCATTACAGCGAGCTGAAGGTCTTTGCCTTATCCACGCCGGGGGTGGAGAACGCCTGCTGCGAATTCTCCTTAGAAACCTTAAGCCCCACCTACCGGCTGCTGATTGGGATTCCCGGAAAGAGCAACGCCTTTGCCATTTCCAGGAAATTAGGGCTAGAGGCAGATTTAATTGAAAATGCCAAGAATAACCTGACGGAACAGGATGAGAGCTTCGAAGACCTGCTCTCCGACCTGGAATCCAGACGCATCACCATAGAACAAGACCGCTTGGAGGCGGAGCAGCACAAGCAGGAAACCGAAGCCCTAAGGCGCAAGCTGGAACAGAAGCAAGAGCGCATAGACAGCCAGCGGGAAAAGATTATCCGGCAAGCGACGGAAGAGGCCCATGCCATTTTGCGGGAAGCCAAGGAAGTGGCTGACCAGACGATTAAAAATTTCCATAAATATGGGAAGGGCAGCGCATCCATCAAGGAAATGGAGCAGGAGCGCGCAAGCCTGCGCAGCAAGATGGACAGCTTGGAAAAGAACATGGCGCAAAAGCAGCAGGAGCAAGCCAAAAACCACAAAATCCCAAAGAAGCTGCGCATCGGCGATTCCGTAAAGGTGCTCAGCATGAACCTAAAGGGCACGGTCCATACCCTTCCCAATGAGAAGGGAGATTTGTACGTGCAGATGGGCATTCTGCGTTCCGTGGTCAATATCAAAGATCTGGTGCTGTTAGAGGAGGACTCCCCTGCGGGCAAAAAGAACACCTCCGCACGTACCGGCAGCCTAAAGATGTCCAAATCCGCCACCGTCTCTACAGAAATCAACTTGATTGGAAAAACCACGGACGAGGCCATTATCCTCCTGGATAAATATTTAGACGACGCTTACCTTGCCCACATGCCTTCCGTACGGATTGTCCACGGAAAGGGCACTGGAGCCCTAAGGAAAGCCGTGCAGAACCATTTAAGACGCCTAAAATATGTAAAGTCCTTCCGCTTGGGCGAATTCGGCGAGGGGGATTCCGGCGTCACGATTGCCGAATTCCACTGAAAAAGAATCCTAGAAACAAAGAAACCGCCGAAACAGAAAGGAGGCTGTCCATGGCAGCAAAACAGAAAATCCTGATTGTAGATGATGATGTAAATATCGCTGAGCTGATTTCCCTTTACCTGACCAAGGAATGCTATGACACCCATATGGTGCATGATGGGGAGGAGGCCCTTGCAGCCTATGAGCAATACCAGCCCAATTTAATCCTGCTGGATTTGATGCTGCCCGGCATAGATGGATACCAGGTGTGCCGTGAGATCCGCACCAAGTCCAATGTCCCGATTATCATGCTCTCCGCCAAAGGGGAAATCTTCGATAAGGTCTTAGGGCTGGAGCTTGGCGCAGACGACTACATCATAAAGCCCTTTGACTCCAAAGAGCTGGTAGCCAGGGTCAAGGCCGTGCTCCGGCGCTACCAGCCCGCCAAGCCGGACAAGGCAGCTTCCAATATCAAATGCGTGGAATACCCCAACTTGGTAGTCAACCAGACCAACTACTCCGTCCTCTACAATGGGAAGCCTGTGGACATGCCGCCGAAGGAACTGGAGCTGCTCTATTTCCTGGCCTCTTCCCCCAACCAAGTATTTACCAGGGAGCAGCTTTTGGATCATATCTGGGGCTATGAATACATCGGCGACACCCGCACCGTGGACGTGCATGTGAAGCGCCTCCGGGAGAAAATCAAAGACCATGCCTCCTGGAGCCTATCCACAGTTTGGGGGATTGGATACAAATTTGAGGTGAAATCCTAAACCATACGATTGGAAAAAACATAGAACGGAGGAGACCGTGAAACGAATGCTTTATCTGAAGCTTTTGATTGGCTATGTGCTGTTTGCCATCTTAAGCTTCCTTACCATTGCCACATTTACTTCCCATTTTACCTTGCATTACATCATAAAGGACACTGCCTCCAGCCTGTACCGGGAAGCGAAGCTGCTGTCTTCTAATTTTGCGGCGAATTATTACCGGGGCACCATGACCTTAGAGGATGTCTCTTCCCATTTCTCCGCCATTTCCATTTACCTGGAGGCTGATATCTGGGTTGTGAATCCAAACGGAAAAATCCTCATCCAATCCCATGGCGATTCCGCCCCCACCTCCAGCATGGTGGAAGAATTTGACATTACCGCCTTTGGCGCCAGCTATTACCAGATAGGCTCCTTTTTCGGCGCCTTCCCGGAAGAGACCCTGACGGTATTCTCGCCCATTACCATCAATTACAAGGCCCAAGGATACCTCTTAATCCACAAGCCGGTCAGCGAGCTGGCCTCCTTAAAGGATGGGTTCTTAAATATTTCTTATATGACGCTGGCTGTGATTATCCTGTGCGCCTTCATCGTGCTGGGGCTGTTCCTTTACAGCATCTGCATCCCTTTGCGTAAAATCACCCGGGCAGCCCAGGACTATTCTGCGGGGAATTTTGAGACGCAGATTAACATCCACACCAATGACGAGATTGGCTACCTGGCGGCTTCCCTGAACTACATGGCCACGGAGCTGTCCACCTTAGAGGATGACCAGCGGAAATTCATCGCTAATGTGTCCCATGATTTCCGCTCGCCGCTGACCTCTATCAAAGGGTACATCGAAGCGATTATGGACGGCACCATCCCCTATGAGATGCAGGATAAGTACCTGAACATTATCCTGCATGAAACCGAACGGCTGAACAAGCTGACGGAAGGGATGCTGGAGCTGAATAAATATGGGGTGAAAGGCACCATGCTGGATATCAGCAGGTTTGACATCAACCATACCATTAAGATGGTGGCGCAGTCTTTTGAAGGGACTTGCAAGGAGAAGCGGATTTCCTTTGAGCTGATACTGACCGGGCAGACCTCCTTTGTGTCTGCGGACATGAGCAAAATCCAGCAGGTGCTCTACAACTTAATTGACAATGCCATCAAGTTCAGCCATGCCGGCTCCACGATTACCATTGAGACCACAGAGAAAAATGAGAAGGTATTCATTTCCGTAAAAGACACGGGGATTGGGATTCCAAAAGACAGCATCAAGAAAATCTGGGAACGGTTCTACAAGACGGATCTTTCCCGAGGGAAGGATAAGAAAGGGACGGGGCTGGGGCTTGCTATCGTCAAAGAGATTGTGT
>CAOKUK010000204.1 GCA_948472595.1 uncultured Eubacterium sp. | reverse complement strand
GGCCTGCCTGCCCGCCGCTGCTGTATGGGTGCAAGTACTTGAATTTTTCCCGTTCCAAGTCAGACTTGGACTTGATTACCAGGCGGGTGATACAGGAGCGGGAGGAGGAAGTGACGCCAGAGGTGTTGGCGGAGTATGCCGACCCTTGCAATAAGAAATATGATGAGATGGTGGGGGAAATCCAAAGGAGGCAGAATTTTACCAGCCTGCGCTACCACCGGCTGGACGATTTGGTGGAGTCTATCGGGATTTCTCCCTGCAAGCTGTGCACCTATTGCTTTAATGGGAAAGAGTAAAATTAGAGAGGCTTTACCAGTATGGAGGTTGGAACATGGGATTGACATTAGAAGAGATTGGCCAGAAGGCCAAGGCGGCGGAAGGCATGCTCCGGACGCTGCCCACAAGTCGGAAGAATGAGGTATTGGAACGGGCGGCAGAGGCTCTGGAGGAGCAGCAGGATATGCTCCTTAGAGAGAACGCCAAGGATATAGAGGCCGCAAAGGAGAGCCATATGGCTCAGGGCCTGGTGGACAGGCTGCTGCTGACGGAATCCAGGATTTTGCAGATGGCAGAAGGCCTTAGGCAGATTGCGGGGCTGGAAGACCCGGTAGGGGAGGTGCTTTCCATGCATCGGCGCCCCAATGGCCTTGAGATAGGGCAGAAAAGGGTTCCTTTGGGCGTGATTGGGATTATCTATGAATCCAGGCCAAATGTGACGGCAGATGCCTTTGGGCTGTGCTTCAAGGCAGGGAATGTGGTCATCTTAAGAGGCGGCAGGGACGCCATCCACTCGAACCAGGCCATTGCGAAGGCGCTGCGTGGCGCCTTAGAGGAATGCCAGGTATCCAAAGACGCCATCCAGCTGATTGCGGATACCAGCCATGAGACAGCGGAGCGGTTTATGAAGCTGAACCAGTATGTGGACGTGCTGATTCCCCGGGGCGGCGCAGGCTTAATCCGCACTGTGGTGGAGAAGGCCACGGTGCCCGTCATTGAGACCGGGACAGGGAACTGCCATATTTATGTGGATGAATCTGCAGACCTTGACATGGCGGTGGACATTATTTTCAACGCCAAGACCCAGCGGATTGGCGTCTGCAACGCCTGCGAATCCCTGGTGGTGCATGAGAAGGTGAAGGATGCGCTGCTGCCGCGCCTGGCGGGGCGGCTGAAGGAAAAGCAGGTGGAGCTGCGGGGCGATGAGGCCAGCCGCAGGGCCTGCAGCGATATCCAGCCAGCCAGCGAGGAGGACTGGGGCAAGGAATATTTGGATTACATCCTGTCCATTAAGACCGTATCGGGCGTTGAGGAGGCCATAGACCATATCAACCGATACAATACGGGCCATTCTGAGGCCATCATCACCAAGGATTACGGCAATTCCAGGAAGTTCTTGGACGGGGTGGATGCGGCGGCTGTGTATGTGAACGCTTCCACCCGGTTTACGGACGGCTTTGAATTCGGCTTTGGCGCAGAGATTGGCATCAGCACCCAGAAGCTCCACGCCAGGGGGCCTATGGGGCTTAAGGAATTGACCAGCACGAAATACATCATTTACGGAAATGGGCAGGTGCGCCCATAATAGAAGGGCTGCAGGCATGTTGGGCATAGTTTGCATCGGGCAGGAAAGCCAGGGCAGCCGCAGATACGGAGAAGGTTATGGAAGCAGTGTACCAGATATTGGCAGAGGGGCAGATTGACCGCAGCTTATTCTCCCATTTCAGCCGGCGCCAAGTGGTGAAGAGGTGCTGGCGCAAGGAGGGCGGGGAATGGAAGCTTAAGGACATCCCCTTTGTAGACGATTGGGATGAAGAAGACTATGGGTTTTTGGTAAAGTGCCTGAAACATACAATCAGCACGGGCGGCTTTGTGTTCGGCGTCTTTTATGGGGGCGCCTTGATTGGGTTTGCCTCTGTGGAGAGCAGGCGCTTTGGCTCCGATCGGCAGTATGTGCAGCTGTCCTGCATCCACGTATCCAGCGAGTGCCGCGGGGAAGGGATTGGCCGGAAGCTGTTCCAGTGCGCTATTGTGGCGGCACAGAAGCTGGGCGCTAAGAAGCTCTATATCTCAGCCCATTCCGCCGAAGAGACCCAGGCATTTTACCATAGCATGGGGTGCGTGGAGGCACGGGAGTATGACAAGGGGCTTTCGGAAGCGGAGCCATGCGACTGCCAGTTGGAATATACAGTATCAGGCAGCCAGCCACAAAAGGAGAAGAAGAGATGATTTCAGAACAATTATTTGAACTTGCATTTGAATACAAAAAGGCGAAGCTATGGAAAGCCCTATGGGATGCTGAGTTATTTGCGGTAAAATTATCAGGCGGCAGGATTGGCTACGTCAGCATTGCGGGGGCAGCCGGAGGGTATTGCGCCCTTGCGCTGTATGTGGGAGAAGAGGGGGTCGCTAGCTTCCGCAGCATTATGGAGGCAGACCGCCATTCTCTGTCTCCCATGGAATTCCAGGAGCGCCTTCTGATGCAAAAAAGCCTGCAGTGCGCATTTGAGGGAAAGGACAATTTAAGCGATGAGGAACAGGAGGAGGCCAAGCAATATGCACGTACCCATGGAGTGAGGATTTCCGGCAAGAACGCATATCCGCAGTTTCTGAAATATGAGCCTTTCTGCTGCCCATGGCATATTGAGTCAGAGCAGGAGCAGGCGGATCTCTGTGAAGCATTGTCCGCAGCCTTGGAGATGGCCAGGCGCTTGGAGGGGGAGAAGCCTTCTGCACTGGGGATTTGCCCCATCACCAAAGAGACAGAGGAAGTCCCAATGCTGGAGTGGGAAAATGGCAAATATGAGCTGAGGTCTGCCCCGCTCCCGAAGGCGAAGGAGCAGGAATGGCAAAAGCCGGAGGCCTCCAATGACATTGCCATTGCCAATTTGAAGAAAATCAAGAAGGAAGGGGTGTGGGAATGTGAGATCATCCGCTGCCCAGAGCCCGTGCGGGAAGATGCAAAGAAGGACGAGGCGCCCACCTACCCTCTTGTGATGCTGGCAGTGAACGCTGCTTCTGGGTATATCCTCCCCGTTTCCCCGGTAATCCATTACGAGAAGCATCCCCAAGAGCTTTTGAACTTGTTTATGGAGAGCCTGCGGATGTCAAATGTATGCCCAAAGGAATTGAAAGCGCGGGATTTGCGCACCAATTGTTTTCTGGAGTCCTTTTGCGGCAAAATGAAAATCAAGCTTTCCATAGAGGAGGATTTGCCTGCCCTGGATGAGGCAGAGAATGCCTTTTACCAGGAGTTTGGGGGCGATGACAGCGGAGCCATAGAGGGCGCCATGGAGATTTTGGACCTTATCCTGGATTTGGCGCCGGAGGATATCGGGGAGCTGCCAGAGGAGCTCAAGGAGCAGCTTACATTTATGGTTTCCCAAGGCCTTCTGCCCACAAGGATGGAGAAGAAGGTTAAGAAAATCCTTAAGTTGGATACCCGCAAATCAAGCAAAATCAGGGAATTTGAGCCAAAGTCCAAGGCTTCCTCGGAATCTTACGTCATCAGCGTATCCCTTTATGCCGGATGCTACCGCCATATCCAAATAGCGGGAAGCAGCACCTTAGAGAGCCTGCATGAGGCAATCCAGGAGGCGTTCGGGCTGGATAATGACCATGCCTATGCCTTTTTCATGGACAATGCCAAATGGAGCCATAATGACTGCTATTATATGGAGGGGATCGATCAGGGCTATCCGACCGCCAAGAAGTGCCGGCTGTCCAAGCTGGGATTGGAAAAGGGGAGGAAGTTTAAATATTTATTTGATTTTGGGGATGAATGGCTGTTCCAGTGCAAGGTGCTTAGAGTCTTGGATGAAAAAATGAAAGGCTCAAAAATCATCAAGAGCGTGGGCGAGGCTCCAGAGCAGTATCCAAGTATGGATGATTGGGATGAATGATTTTAGGCAACAGGGAATTTGCAGGCGTGGGAAGGAGTGGCTGCCATGCAGTACAGTGATGAGAAGGACTATTTGATGCGGATGATAAAGGAAGCCGCCAGGGTCATATTTTCCGTGGTGCTGGGGAAAGGCTATACCCAGGTGGAGCCCGAGAACGAGAATAAATATGAGGTTTCCGGGAGAAGGCTGGACACTTATAAGGATATGGTTGACCAGGGCCATATCAATGAAGCGGAAAACCTGCTGCTGGAGGAAATCGATTATCAGAATAAAGATGAGGTCGCTGCGGCCGCCTTGCTGTACCGGTATATTGGGGAAAAGGACGAGGCCTTCCTTCGGGCAAACGGCTATTCCAAAGAGGAGGCGCTTTATGGCTTAAGGCAATTGGCGGCAGGCGCTGGCTATTCAGGCGTCTGGGAGGCCGAGGATATGTATGGTGAGGCAGAAGGGGATGGGATTTCCGCAGGTCAGGAACCGCCCCGGGAAGAGCCGGCCAGGCAGTACTATTTTATGGAAAAATGCCGTCAATTGGTGCAGGGGATGGAACAGGAGCTGGGGCGCCGCCCCACCTTTTTCACCCAGACCTTTGGGTGCCAGATGAACGCCAGGGATTCCGAGAAGCTTTCAGGCATCCTAAAGTCCGTGGGCTATGAGCCGGCAGACAGCGAGGAGGCGGATTTTGTCATATACAACACTTGCACTGTCCGGGAAAATGCCAATAATAAAGTATGGGGGCGCCTGGGCTACCTGAATGCCGCCAAGAAGCGCAGGCCCCATATGAAAATCGCCCTCTGCGGCTGCATGATGCAGGAGCCGGAAGTCATTGAGAGGCTGAAGAAGGGCTATCCCTTTGTCAGCTTAATCTTTGGCACCCATAATATTTACAAATTTGCCGAATTGCTTTTTCTGTCCCTGCAGCAGGAAGGGACAGTCATTGACGTTTGGCAGGATACGGACAGGATTGTGGAGGATTTGCCCATAGAGCGGAAGTATCACTTTAAGTCTGGGGTCAACATCATGTTTGGGTGCAACAATTTCTGCAGTTACTGCATTGTGCCTTATGTGCGCGGCAGGGAGCGCAGCCGCAGGCCGGAGGACATTATCCGGGAAATCAGGCAGCTGGCAGAGGATGGCGTGGTGGAGGTCATGCTCTTAGGGCAGAATGTCAATTCCTATGGCAAAGGATTGGAGCCGCCTGTCACGTTTGCAAAGCTGCTTCGAGAGGTGGAGAAAATCGAGGGCATATCCCGCATCCGTTTCATGACCTCCCACCCCAAGGACTTGTCGGATGAGCTCATCGAGGCGATGGGGGCGTCTGATAAAATCTGCAGGCATCTGCACCTTCCGCTGCAGTCCGGCAGCAGCCGCATCTTAAAGGAAATGAACCGGCGCTATGACAAGGAGCAGTATTTGGCGCTGGTGGAGAAGATTCGCAAAGCCGCACCAGGCATTGCCTTGACGACGGATATCATTGTGGGCTTTCCTGGGGAGAC
>CAOKUK010000203.1 GCA_948472595.1 uncultured Eubacterium sp. | reverse complement strand
GTCCGGCCTGCGCAAGTCCAGATAACGGTACCGAAGGCGCAGGTCTTCCTTTGTCTGGGAATTCTCCTCGATGGGGAACGGGGGCGTCTCCGACTCAGACAGTATGCGGATACCAGAAGCAATCACCTCAATATCCCCCGTCTTCAAATTCTCATTGACGGCGGCAGCCCGCTTTTCCACCACGCCCGTCACGGCCACCACAAACTCGCTGCGCAGTGTCCCAGCTTTGGAAAATCCCTCCGCCCCTACCTTAGGCTCATCGAACACAATCTGCAAAAGGCCGGAGCGGTCGCGCAAATCCACAAAAATCAAGCTGCCCAAATTCCTGCGCTTCTGCACCCATCCCATAACGGTGACTGTCTCGCCGATATTTTGATTGGAAACCTCCGTGCACCGATGGGTCCGGTGCATGCCCTTCATTGACTCTGCCATAATCTTTCCTCCTTGCGTTTTCTTTTCTAAAATTTTCTTAGCTTATCTTTTTCTATCATGCTTATTGGTTGATTCTTTCGCAGAAAAATTCCTGAAACTCCTGATAGCCCTCGGCTGCGAGCTTCTCTTTCTGGAACTTTTTGTTCTTATTCATGCGGGTCACCAGCACCTGCTTTCCCTGCTTGCGCTCTTCCCCTGCTTGGGCAATGACCTCCGCCAGCTTTTCGCCCGGGTAATTCTTCTCTATCAGGTACGCAACCTTCTCTGCCTGCCCCGGCACTTGGAAGCCGCTTTCCAAAAGCAGCAGGATAATGCGCTCAAACCCAATGGAAAAGCCGCAGGCCGGGACGTCCTTGCCTGTGAATTTCCCTATCATCTTGTCATAGCGCCCGCCGCCTCCGCAGCTTCCGCCAAACTCCGGCATGGCAATCTCAAAAATCGTCCCCGTGTAATAAGACATGCCCCGCACCAGGGTGGGGTCAAACACCAGGGCAAACTCCGCCGCCTTCGTATCGTTGACGCAGGCAGCGATTTCCGTCAGGCTCTTTGCCACGTCCCCGTCCAGGCATTCCCCCAGCTGCCCGGCCAAATAGGAAATCCCCTCCGCCACGTCTTCCTTTCCTTCCATATTACGGAATAGGCTCAGGTATTTCTCAATGGAATCCTTCGCAAAGCCGCTTTTTTCCAGCTCTGCCGCCACGCCCTCCAGGCCAATCTTGTCCATTTTATCCAAGATGATAAAGACAGTGTCATAAGATTCCTCTGAAAAGCCGCTGTAAGCCGCCATCGCCTTTAGGATTCGGCGCTCGTTGATGCGGATTTGGAAATTTCGGAAGCCCAATTTCCCCAAAGTTGTGGTCGTGGCAAGGATAAGCTCAATCTCCGCCAAGTTGCTGGGCTCACCCAAAATATCAATGTCACACTGCATGAACTGGCGGTACCTGCCCCTCTGCGGGCGGTCTGCGCGCCAGACATTCCCCATCTGCAGCGCTTTAAAAGGGGAAGGCAGGTTGTTGGCGTTATTGGAATAGAACCGCGCCAAGGGCACGGTCAAGTCATAGCGCATGCCAAAATCCACCACGTCGTCCTCGCTTTCGGCAGCCTCCAGGTTCAGCTTCTCCCCGCGCTTGAGCACCTTGAAAATCAGCTTCTCATTTTCCCCGCCCTGCTTATTGCTTAAATTCGCAATATTCTCCATGCAAGGCGTTTCAATGGGTGTAAAGCCGAAGCTCCGATATGTCTCCTTAATCACATTCATCACATAGTCCCGAATCTGCATTTCCTCCGGTAAAATATCCTTCATGCCATTTACTGGCTTTTTTGCCAATGCCATTGGATTCTCCTCCCTGTCCATTTGTTAAATAACGATTATAAAATTGAATAATCCCTGTAATTTCTCCTTATATTCTTTACTTGCTATAACTTTCCATAGCTTCCGCCACATTCATTTCCCATTGTCGCTTTCCATAACTTCCGCCGCATTCATTTCCCGCTATAGCTTTCCATAACCTTTACCTGCGCAGGCCTAAATAATTCTCTATCCCATTCCTTTTGCGCTCTATCATCTCATCAATCCGCTCCATGTAATGGGTGATATTTTTCACGTTCTCCGTCCGTTCCACGCGGATATTTCCCGTTTCCAGATCCGGCTCAAACACATACTTCGTCACCGCCCCTGCGCCAAGAGCCAAAATGCTTTGCTTTTCCTCCATCATTAAAATGTTATAAAGCCCAGCTTTCCCTGGAGCGGCGTAGCCCACGTTCTCGAAATTGCCCGCCATGTTCTTCTGCCGGTAGAGATAATAGGGCAAAAGCCCCATTTCCCTGGCATACCTTGCAGTCAGGTCTATGATTTCCCAAGTGTTTTCCATTTCCATGCCTTGATAATCCTCTGGGAACATCTTAAGCCTGGCCGCCCGTTTCATGGCAAGGGAATGGATGGTCAGGCTGTCCGGGGACAGTTCTGCCACCTGCCTCATGGTATTTTCCACATCCTCTATCCCCTCTCCCGGAAGGCCCACAATCAAATCCATATTGATATTGCCAAAGCCCATCTCCCTGGCCAGCCGGAAACTTTCCACTGTCTGCGCCACGGTATGGCGGCGCCCGATAATATCCAGGGTCTCCTGCTTCATGGTCTGGGGATTGATGGATATGCGGGAAATCCCATGGCTTCGGAGCGCCTGCAGCTTCTCGCTTGTAATACTGTCGGGCCTGCCTGCCTCCACGGTATATTCCACTAAATCAGATAAATTAAATCTTCTTTCAATTTCCGTCAAAAGGAAGTCCAGCTGATTTGGAGAAAGGGTTGTGGGCGTGCCGCCGCCAATATAAACAGAATTTAACTTTTTGCCAGCGCAAGCGTCTGCCGTAAAAGCCATCTCCTTTGCCAATGCCGCCAGATAAGCGTCAACCTGCTCCTCCCACAGCCCTATGGGGGAAGAAGAAAAAGAACAATAGGAGCAAATGCTGGGGCAAAAGGGAATCCCAATATAGAGGCTGTACCCTTCCTGGTAATCAATCGGCTCCAACAGGCGCATTTCACGCTTTGCAATCTCTATGCTCAAATCCACTTTCTGCCGGGAAGCCAGGTATGTGCCTGACATAAACTCCCTTACCGCCCCCTCGCCGGCTCCCTGCTCCAGCATGGCCATTGCGATTTTGGTAGGACGGATGCCAGTGAGGGTTCCCCAGGGGAGGGACTGTCCCGTGTATTCTGACAGAAGGCGGTAAAGGCAACGTTTCAGGATATTCTTCGTCTCCTTACGGTCTGAAAAGCCGGCCTCTGCCCCTCTTTGAATGCCAGGGAGGTACCCCCCATCCTCATAGGACAGATTGCCGCCTGCCCTGCCTAATCCTATATCCGGCGGAAAGAAAAGGCTGATTTCTATCCTATCCTTTCCACTGCCTGCCGCTCTGGCGCTTTCCCCTCCGCATGAAAGATCTGCGCCATGCAGATAGGCAATTTCCATGTGGAACAGGGGCGTCTCCTGCTGCTCCAGCCTGCGGATTCTCTCCCTGTCTGCAAATACCTTCACATCCTCCTTCCCATAAAAGGCTTTTACCAGGGAATGGATGTCATACTCAAAATTTGCCTCATTTAAGCATACGGTTATCATCTCTGCCTCCTGTAAGCCTCCCTCCCCTTATAAGAATGGGTTACTATTGCGCTCCATGCCAATGCTGGTAACAGACATGTGGCCTGGGTATACCTTCACATCGTCCGGCAGCGCCATCAATTTCCCTTTAATGGAACGCACCAGCTGGGACATGCTCCCCCTGGGGAAATCCGTCCTGCCCACTGACTGGCAGAAAAGGGTGTCCCCGCTAAAAAGCACCTTTTCCTTCTCCAAATAATAACAGCAGCCGCCCTCCGTATGCCCCGGCGTGTGCAGCACCTCAAGCTCCATGCCTGCCAGGCTCAGCGTCTCCCCATCCTTCAGGAACACGTCCGCATGGTATGCATCCCTGCGCCCAAGCATGGCCGACACATTCAGCCGGGGCTGCTCTAAAGTCTCCTTCTCCGCTTCATGGGCATAGATTTTAATGCCGAACATCCCTGCCAGCTCCTCTGCGGCCATGGCATGGTCAAAATGGCCGTGGGTCAAAAGGACTGCCTGGGGCTTTAAGCCGCCCTCCCGGATTTTCCCCGCCAGCATCCCAGCCGCATCTCCCGGGTCAATCACCAGCATTTCCTTTGTATCCTCATTGATTGCAAAATAGCAATTCGTCCCCACTTCCCCTACGCAATACTGCTCAATCTTCATAATCTTTCCTGCTCCTTCCTAAAAAGGGTTCTCCCTTCCCTAACGGCATCCACCCTATTATAACCTTTCATGGAAAAATTGGCTAGATGTTTATGCAAAAAGCACCTATTTCCCAATAGATGCTTCTCAAATGCCTGCATGTATCTTTCCCATTGTTCCCTTTCCCCGCAAGGTCCCCTCCCGCCAGCACTAGCCCCGGGTCCTCTCAATATCTATCACGCTTTCCACTTGGCGGATTTTCCCTACCAGCCCCACAAGCTCATCCTTCCCCTTTATGCCGAAGGCAAGGGTAATGGTGGCAATCCCCTGCTTGCTGGTATTGGAATGGATTGCGCTGATATCAATCTGGCATTCCGTCAAAATCTTGGTAATATCCACAAGCAGGCCAACCCGGTTGTTCCCATAGATTTTGATTTCCGCCATGTACTGGCCAGTTTCCCCTTCTCTCTTCTGCCATTCCGCATCCAGCAGCCGCGCCCGCTCCACCTCCGACAGGTTAATGACATTGATGCAGTCCGTACGGTGGATGGAAATGCCCCTCCCCCTGGTGACGAACCCCACAATCTCATCTCCCGGCACCGGCGCACAGCAGCGGGAAAAACGGACCGCCACGTCATCAATGCCCTTTACCACAATGCCGCTCTTAGAATAAGGCTTCTTGCGCCGCTCCCCATTCCCTCCTGAGGACACATTCTCCAGGCCTTCGCCTACCATCTGCTCCAAAATATCCTCATCCGTCAGGATATGCTTGTGTTCCTTCCGGTAGTATTCCTGCATCTTATTGATAATCTGGCCTTCCTTGAGGCCCCCATGGCCAATGGCCGCCAGCACCGAATCCCAATCCCGGAACCCATACTTGCGCATGATGCGGCTCTGGTAAGAGGGTTGGTTCAGTTCCGGCCAATTGATGCTCTTCGTCTTGCAGTACTGCGTCAGCATCTCCTTGCCCTTGGAAATGTTCTCTTCCTTAAATTCACTGCGGAACCATTGATTAATCTTATTCTTAGCCTGGGTGCTCTTGACAATATTCAGCCAATCCCGGCTGGGCCCTTTGGAATTCTGGGAAGTCAGGATTTCAATCCGATCCCCATTTTGAATCACGTAATCGATGTTCACCAATTTCCCATTGACCTTGGCGCCAATCATCCGATTGCCGACCGCCGTATGGATGTTATATGCAAAATCTATGGGCGTG
>CAOKUK010000202.1 GCA_948472595.1 uncultured Eubacterium sp. | reverse complement strand
GGTCTACCAAAAAGCCCATGATGTGCTCTGGGGAATGGTGGAGGACGGCTCTTTTATTAAGGAAGGAAAAAAATGCTATTATATCTATGAGCTGACCATGGACGGCAGGAGCCAGACCGGATTGGTGGCCTGCGCTTCCATTGACGATTATGAGCAGGGCGTCATCAAGAAGCATGAAAATACCAGGGCGGAAAAAGAGGCGGACCGTATCCGGCATGTGGACGCCTGCAATGCCCAGACTGGGCCTATTTTCCTGGCCTACCGTGCGGACTCGGCCATTGACGCCATTGTGGGTGCGGCAAAGCAGCAGGAGCCCTTGTATGATTTCACGTCAGAGGACGGCATCCGCCACAGGGTCTTTCTCATTTCTGAGGATAGGCAGATTGAGGGCATTGAGAAAGCCTTTGCGCAGATTGGCGGGATTTATATTGCGGATGGCCACCATCGGGCAGCCTCTGCCGTAAGGGTGGGGCAAGCGCGCAGGAAAGCCCATCCTGGCTATACAGGGGAAGAGGAGTTCAATTATTTCCTGTCCGTGCTGTTCCCGGATGAGCAGCTGATGATTATGGATTACAACCGGGTGGTGAAGGATTTGAATGGGCTCACCCCGGAGGAGTTTTTCGTAAAAGTTTCCCAGGCCTTTGAGGTCACGGAGCAGGGGACAGAGCCGGTGAAGCCAGAGAGAAAGGGCGTGTTTTCCATGTACTTGCAGGGGAAATGGCACCGCTGCGCCATTCGGCCAGAGGATATCCCCAACGACCCGGTAAGGGGGCTGGATGTGTCCATCCTCCAGGAACGGCTGCTGGCGCCCATCCTTGGGATTTCAGACCCCAAAACGGACAGCCGCATTGATTTTGTGGGCGGGATTCGGGGTCTGGGGGAATTGGAGCGCAGGTGCAGAGAGGATTGCGCCGCCGCTTTCGCTATGTACCCCACTTCCATCCATGAGCTGTTTGCCGTGGCGGATGCGGGCAGGCTGATGCCGCCGAAATCCACTTGGTTTGAGCCCAAGCTGCGCAGCGGCCTCTTTATCCATGCGCTGGATAGGTAAAGGCGCAAATTGTAACAGGGCCCGCTCATTTAGAGCCGCCTTCGGCGAGGGGCAGCCCCTCAAAGACGCGGCAGAGCCTGGAAATGGCTTCCTGCATGCGCTCTGGGTGGATGGAAGAGTAATTCATCAGGAAAGTATGCTCCTTGGCCGGGCAGCCCTGGCGGTAGTATTGGGACAAAGGCGCAAGGCGCAGCCCCTGGGCTTTGGCGCGCTCCATAATGGCCGCATTGGGGGCGTCTGTGTCCACTTCCATCAAAAAGTGCAGCCCGGCGTCTTCCTCGGTGATGGAGATGCGGGAGGCTAGAGGGCTGTCCCTCAGGCAGCCCAGCAGCAAATCCCTCTGGCTATGGTAGAGGTTCCGCATGCGGTTGATGTGCCGCTCAAAGTGCCCGCCCTGCAGGAAGCGGGTCAGGGTGTACTGCTCGAAATTGGACACCGTGCAGGCATAATACCCCATTTCCCGGTAAAACCGCTGAATCAGGTGCATTGGCAGCACCATGTAGCTGATGCGCACCGTGGAAGCCAGTGTCTTGGCGAAGGTGTTCATGTAAATGACCTTCCCCAGGGAGTCGATGCTCTGCAGGGAGGGGATAGGGCGGCCCATAAACCGGAACTCACTGTCATAGTCGTCCTCAATGATATACCGGGAATCGTCCTTCGCCGCCCATCCCAGAAGGTGGCAGCGCCGGCTGATTGGCATGATGATTCCTGTGGGGAAATGGTGGGAGGGGGAGATATGCACAATCTCCGCCCCAGACTGTTCCAGGCAGTCGATTCGGATTCCATGCCCGTCTAAAGGGATATGGCGGCAGGCGGCCTGGCTGCCTTGGATGATCCAGAACACTTTCTGGTATCCAGGGTCTTCCACCCCATAGATTTTCCCATGCCCCAACAGCTGGATGAGCAGGCCATAGAGGTATTCTGTCCCGGCCCCTACGATAATCTGCTCCGGAGCCACGTCCATCCCCCGGAATTGCCGCAGGTAGCCGGAAATTGCCTGCCGCAGCGGCAGGATTCCGCCGCTGGGCGGGTTTTCCATGAGCGCTGCGCGGCTGTCCGCAATCACTTCCCGCAGCAGCTTTGCCCAAATGGAAAAAGGGAATGTGTCCGGATGGGTCTGGCTGCTGCTGAAATCTGCAAAGCACTCTTCCTTTGCCGTTCCTGGGGAAGCATGGGCAAAGCCGTTGTTTTGGGCAGGCGGGCTCCCGGCCTCTGCGGGGCTTTCCGTTTTTTGCATATCCCAGGAAATGTCAGCCACATAATAGCCTTTTTTGGGCACGGAATCGATATAGCCTTCTGCCAGAAGCTGCGCATAGGCATTTTCAATGGTAATCGTGCTGACATTCAGATGCTTGGCGAAGCTGCGCTTGGAGGGGAGGCGGTCCCCGGGGGACAGAGTCCCATGGATAATATCCCGCCGGATGCATTGGTATAAGTATTCATACAGGCTTTCATGGCCTCTGTCGGAAAAAGAGTATGTAAGCATATGGCACCTCCGTTCCCGGAACGCAGAAATGTCCGGATTCTACCCACATTATAGCCAATCAGGATTTATTTGTAAACCTCCCCCCGTTTCGACAAATTTTTTCCAGTTTCTTTGCTATGCTGTTTTTCTGCGCCCCTTTCTTGAGAATGGCTTTTGGCTGGGGGCGGGAAAGCAGCCTGGGGGTGGAAAAATATGTTGGAAATGTAATCAGGCTGTCGGGATATACTAATAGGATGATATATTTTGGAGGAGAAATGGATTTAAAGAATTATTTGCAGCAAGAGGAATTTATAGTACAATGTAAATGTGGGATTAGCCTGATGGACGCCAAGCTCCAGATGATCAATGCGGAGCTTGGCATGCAGTATAAGCGGAAAGTCATCCACAGCTTTTCCAGCAGGATTAAGTCTTATGACAGCATTGTGGCGAAGCTTAGGCGGAAAGGCTTAGAAGAGACGGTGGAGGCCATGGAGGAGAACCTCAATGACCTGGTGGGCGTCCGGGCAGTCTGCACCTATACCGATGATTTGTACCAGATAGCAGAGATGCTCCGGGCGCAGAAAGACCTGCGCCTGATGAAGGAAAAGGATTATATCAAGAACCCGAAAAAGAGCGGCTACCGGAGCATGCACCTGATTTTTCAGGTTCCAGTCTCCTTCCACAAGGAGGTTAGGAGGATTAAAGTGGAAGTGCAGCTTCGGACAGGCGCAATGGACTACTGGGCGGGTCTGGATTACCAGCTCCAGTACAAGAAAGAGCACAAAGAGGCAAAAAACATTGGCAGGGAGCTGAAGCAATACGCCAATGCCATAGAGCAGATTGACAGCAAGGTGTTGGAGCTGCGCAGGAGGATAGAGGCGATTTAAGGCTCTCTGTCCGACTACATAGCTATGCGCCTTTTACCAGGGAGGACGGGAAATGTTCAAAATATTTCTTGTGGACGACGAAAGCAGCGTCAGGGAAGGCCTGCGCGACAATATCATGTGGCAGCAGTACGGGTTCCAGCTTGTGGGGGAGGCCAGCGATGGGGAGATGGCCCTGCCCCTGATACGCAAGCTTGCCCCGGACCTTTTGGTGACGGACATTGCCATGCCCTTTATGGATGGCCTTGCCCTTTCCAAAATCGCCAGGCAGGAATTCCCCCAGATGAAAATCATGATTATCAGCGGCCACGGAGACTTCGAATATGCCAGGCAGGCCATCCAGATTGGGGTGGACCAGTATCTGTTAAAGCCCATCAACCGCATTGCCGTGCAGAAGGCGCTGCAGGATATCCGCAAAAAGCTGGAAGAGGAGCAGGACAGGGAGGACAGCCTGGAGAAATTAAAGGAAGAGCTGCAGGAATACCAGCAGTTTTCCCGGAGGAATTTTTTTGAGCGGGTGTTTGAGGGGCAGCTGACCGTGCAGGAAATCTACGAGGAGGCGCAGAAATACTCACTGGAAATGGACGCCTCCAGCTATAACCTGGCCATGGTGAGCCTGCGCGAGAGGCAGAAGGGGGAGGGGGGCGTCTGGGATTCCCGCCTGCTGGCCGGCAAGCGGGAGGAGCTGGTGCGGTATTTCCAACGCTTCCCAGAGTACTTGATCTTCCGCTGGAGCATCCATGTCTTTGGGATATTGATGAAGGGGGAGCAGGAACAGATGGAAGAATTGAAGGCCAGGTGCCAGGAGAGCATCATCCGCATCTGCTCCGGCCATGAGGAGGAAATGGAATGGTGCTGCGCCATGGGGGAGCCTGTGAGCCGCTTAAGCCTCCTGCCCCAGGTCTACGACAAGGTCAACCATATGATGTCTTACCGCTTCCTGAAGCCGGAGCAGCATATCCTGACCATGGAGTCGGAGAACTTGGTGCCGAAAGGGGAGGGGGAAGGCACCTTAGAGGGGGTGGTCGTTTCCCAGACGAACCCGGAGATTATCCGCAAATTCCTCTTGCGGGGGCAGGAGGATGAGGTGGAGGATTTTGTGGACGCTTACCTAGAAAGCCAGGGGCAGGCTCTGTATTCCAGGATTTACAGGGACTACCTGGTGCTGAGCATCCGTTTTACGGCCATTGCCTTTGTGGAGAAGCTGGGATTTGGCTCCCGGGATTTGCTGGAGAACACGTATACGGAGAAAATGCAGGCCTTGACCCTGACCGTGAAGGAGATAAAGCCCTACATGCAGGAGCTGATGCACCGGGCCTTGCAGCTGTCCCACCTGGCCATGGAAAACCGGAGCAAGCGGCTCATCCAAAAGGCCATGGGGTATATTGAGGAGAATTATGCCAGGGAAGGCCTGTCCCTCAATGAGGTGGCCGGCGCCGCAGAAGTCAGCCCCAATTACTTCAGCGCCATGTTCCGCCAGGAGATGGGCATGACCTTTACGGAGTACGTGACCAAAAAGCGCATGGAGAAGGCTAAGCGCCTCCTGCGCCAGACGGAGCGCAATTCCGGGGAGATTGCAGCCGAAGTGGGGTTTAAGGATCCCCATTATTTTAGCTTCGTGTTTAAAAAGACCCAAGGCTGCACGCCCAAGGAATATCGCAGCGGCGCAAAGGCATAAGCCCGCGCTCAATATTTGCCAGGGGCGGGGTAAGGGGCGTCGCTGCCCTTGGGGACAAGCTGCCAGGGGAGCTCTTCGGAGAAGACGGTTTCCCCCTGAATCATCCGCAGCAGCGTGGACGCCGCCAAAAAGCCCATCTCATGGCTCTTATGGGACAGGGTGGTGATGCGGATGGAATCCAGGTCGCTCATGTAGCTGTTGTCAAAGGAGACTACGGAAATGTCCTCTGGAACCCGCATGCCCGCATAGTGCAGCTCCTTAATCAGCCAGTAGGCAATCTCGTCGTTCTGGCAGATGACGGCGGAACACATCTCCTTGCTCCGG
>CAOKUK010000201.1 GCA_948472595.1 uncultured Eubacterium sp. | reverse complement strand
TGTTTGCGGGTGAGTTGCCATTTGATCCTCCCAGGTGGTGCCCCCTCCCAGAGCGGCGTCCGCCCTAGAAAGCTTTTTCTCTCAAGGAATCCCAAGCACAAACTTGAACCCATCAACCCCCTTAATTCAAAGAAAGGAGCATCTCCCTTATGACAAGAACAGCAGGTATCTTACTTCCCATCACCAGCCTCCCCTCCCCCTATGGCATCGGCTGCTTTTCCCAAGCCGCCTACGATTTTGTGGACTGGCTGAAAAAGGCTGGCCAGACCTATTGGCAAATCTTGCCCTTAGGCCCCACCAGCTACGGCGATTCTCCCTACCAGTCTTTCTCCACCTTCGCCGGCAACCCCTATTTCATCAGCCTGGACGCCCTCGTTGCTGAAGGCGTCCTCACAAAGCCAGAATGCGAAGCCGCAGATTTCGGAAATGTTTCAACCGACATAGACTATGCCAAGCTCTACCATTCCCGTTATCCCTTGCTTCGCAAAGCCTATGAACGCAGCCGCATTGCCGATTCCCCCGCCTACCTCCGCTTTTTGGAGGCTCAGCAGCGCTGGCTCCCCGATTACGCCCTCTTCATGGCTTTAAAAACCCGTTTCGATGGCGCCGCATGGACAGAGTGGCCCGAGGATATCCGCCTGCGCTGGCCTAACGCCATGGATTACTACCGCCGAGAGCTGTACTTCGATATCGAATTTCACCAATATATGCAGTTCAAATTTTACGAGCAATGGGAGCGCCTAAAAGCCTATGCCAACCGGCAAGCCATCCAAATCATCGGCGATATCCCCATTTACGTGTCCATGGACAGCGCCGACGCCTGGGCGAACCCAGCCCTGTTCCAGCTGGATGGGGATAATATGCCACTGGCCGTGGCGGGCTGCCCCCCAGACGGCTTTTCCGCAGACGGCCAGCTCTGGGGCAACCCTCTGTACCGCTGGGATTACCACAGGGACACGGGTTACGCCTGGTGGGTTTCCCGCCTGTCCCACTGCTTCCAACTGTATGATGTGGTGCGGATCGACCACTTCCGCGGGTTTGACGAATACTTCTCTATCCCGTATGGCGCCGAATCCGCCAAGGAAGGCCACTGGGAAATGGGACCCGGCATTGAGCTGTTCCGCTGCGTGGAGCGGCAGCTGGGCTGGCATGAGGTCATTGCGGAAGACCTGGGCTACGTGACGGACTCTGTCCGCCGACTGGTGCAAGAGAGCGGCTTCCCTGGGATGAAGGTTCTGGAATTTGCCTTCGATTCCCGGGATTCCGGATCGGCCAACGACTACCTTCCCCATAATTACCCGGAAAACAGCGTAGCCTACACAGGGACTCATGACAATGAGACAATCGCCGGCTGGTTCCGTTCCATCACAGAGGAAGAGCGGCAGATGGCGCAGGACTATTTGTGCGACCATCACACGCCGGAGGCCTTGCTCCATAAATCCTTCATCGCCTTGCTGATGCGCAGCAATGCCAAAGCCTGCATCATCCCCCTGCAGGATTATCTGGGGTACGGCAACCAGAGCCGCATCAACCAGCCTTCCACGGTGGGCACAAACTGGCGGTGGCGCATCACCTCAGGCGAGCTGTCCCAGAAGCTGCAGAAGGAAATCCTTTCCATCGCCAAACGTTATGGCCGCATGAACTGGAACGCTGAAAATGAATAAATATGCAATATTCGGAAGCTTTTGGCATATTTATGAAAAAACGCCGGAAAATCAACGGAAAAATGGTGAAAATGTTGAATTTTATGCTAACTTTATATTGACTTTAGCAATTTAATCGTCTAAACTTAAGTGTGGCAAAATCGCATACCTCAGCGTTTTTGCTAAAAAGTCGGGATATTAAAAAATTATGGAAAGGATGAAGTGACCTATGAAAAAGAAACAATGTTGTGCGCTGCTCTTGGCCTTTGCGATGACCTTGACCAGCTTGCCAACGGTGGTTCTTGCCAAGCCTGCCAAAGAGGCAGAGAAGGCTCTTGAGACGATGAGTGAAGCAGAGCTTCAAGAGCTGCTGGAACAGGGAGAGGGAGTATCGGCAGACGCTGTGGAAGTGGAACCGGAAACGGATGACGCCGAGCGTCTGGACGCCAAGAAGGCGCAGGCGAAAGAGCAGCAGGCCGAGCCGCTTTATAAGGATGATGAGATGGTGACCGTCATTGTGGAGATGGAGGACGCTCCGCTGATGGATTACTATGGAACAAGCACCTATGCCGCTGAGGCGGAGGCAGATGCGGACATAATGCCGGGCGAGGCAGTGTCCGAGTTCTTGACCTCTGAGGACGCCCAGGCTGCATCCCAGGAAATTTTAGGGGAGCAGGAAACTGTCATCTCTGAAATCAATGAGGTTGCGGGCCAGGATGAGGGGCAGAAGGGCAGGGCCAAGGCAGAGGAAGTGGAAGTGGTCGCACAGTGGACCGCTGCCGCCAACGCAATGGCAGTCCGTATCCCTTATGGGAAATTAGATGAAGTAAAAGAAATAAAGAATGTGAAGCGCGCTTATGTGCAGCATGTATACGACCGGCCTGAGCCGGTGGAGAATTCCAATGTGATAGAGGGCAAGCCCACCCATTCTTACAGCTATGATATGGTGGACGTCCAGAGCACATGGAAAGAAGGCTATACCGGAAAAGGGATGCTGGTGGCTATTTTGGACAGCGGCTTGGATATGCAGCCTTATAAAGGAGGAGAAAATGTAGGGAAAGTGCGCAGAGTCCATGAGGCATTTACCGACAATTCCTTTATGAGCGCCGATGACGATGGCAAGGTGGACTGGAGTCTCCGCTATACGGATGATTCCATGGAGAAATTCCTGACAGCGAACCAGCTGGCTTCCACCACAGGCCAGAACGGCAATCTAATTCATTATGACAATAACGCCCTTTATAAGAACCGCAAGGTTCCTTATGGCTGCGATTACGCAGAAGGCGACATACATATTTTCCCGCCAGAGAGCGACCACGGCACCCATGTGGCAGGCACCATTGCCGGGTATGCCGAAGGGGAAGAAGGGGAAGTGAAATTCTCCGGCGTGGCTCCGGACGCCCAGATTCTGTTTATGAAGGTCTTCCCAGATGTGGACGGCGGGGCGGAAGAGAGCAGCCTGATTAATGCAATAGAAGATGCTCTGAAGCTTGGTGCGGACTTAATTAACTTAAGCCTTGGCTCCGATGCTGGGTACGCTGTGGACGACACCATGCAGAACGATGTGTTTGCGCGTATTGAGGACGCTGGGGTTGCAATGATGACTTCTGCCGGGAACAGCGACTATTCTACAAGCGGCAATAATTATGATGGGGAAGCCCTGACGACAGACCCGGATACCTCCGTAATGTCATCGCCGGCAATCTATGACAGCAACTTAAGCGTTGCCTCCATCGACAATGCCGTGAACGTGGAGTCTTATTTAACCTGGAAAGATAAAGACAATAAGGTACATAAAGTTTCTTACAGCGATCCATACACAGTTGCCATGAAACATGGGTTCTCTGACCAGGAGTATCCGATTTACAAGGTAGACGGCTATGGAACCTATGATGATTACAGCAAAGCTGGCTTCAACAATGGCTGGGATAACGGGAAGACTGGCCTTGCGCTGGTAAAGCGCGGGGAGATTTCTTTTGTGGACAAGATTAATAATGCCATGAGCTTTAGCACTGTGAATTCCCAGGGCCAAAGGCTTGGCGTGTTGGGCGTCATTATTTATGACAATGACCCCGAAGGCACAGAGCTGATTAATATGAGTGCAGAAGGCACATCCATTACCTCTGCTTTTATCAATGGCCGAGACGGAGCTGAGATTGCCGCAGCCTTAGACGCTGGGCAAGAGGTGAAAATCCAGGTATCCCTGGAAGACCAGACCGTGGACAACGCCACGTTTGGTGAGATGTCCTCCTTTACGTCTTGGGGGCCGGGGCCTGGCTTGGAGCTGAAGCCGGAGATTACCGCACCAGGCGGAAATATCTGGTCTTCCGTTGTAGACAGGAATGCAAGCGATGAAGGCTATGTGGGCGGTTACAGCATGATGAGCGGCACCTCCATGGCGGCTCCGCATATGTCGGGCATTTCCGCTTTGGTGCGCCAGTATATCACGGCGAACCGGGATACTTTCCGCGTCGCTTCGACAGAGATGGGCGATTTAATCAGCCAGCTCATGGTCAGCACAGCTATCCCGCAGAAGGACGGGGACGCTTACTATTCCCCGCGTCAGCAGGGCGCAGGCCTTGTCAGCGCTTCAGCTGCTATTTCCACGCCGGCATATATCACCGTGGAAGGGAAGCATGTAGGGAAATTAGAGCTTTTGGATGACCCGGAAAGGAAGGGCGTCTACAATTTTGGGTTCCAGGTAAACAATATTTCCGATCAGGATTTGGCTTATCAGGCGAAGGTAGTGTTGATGCGCCCGGATACCAAGACTGTGGACTCCGCATGGGGCAAGAGGGAGGCGATGTCTTCCCATGATGTAGTGATTTCCACAACAGACCTTGGGGAGATTACCGTTCCCGCAAAAGGGACGCAGAAAGTGGAGAAGTCTGTTTCCCTGACAGAGTCCCAGAAGTCTGAGTTGGATCGTTTGTTTAAGAACGGCGTTTATGTGGAAGGGTTTGTTATCCTGACAGATAAAGAGGGACAGAACCCGCAGATTGGCCTGCCGCTGCTGGCCTTCTATGGCGACTGGACGGCTGCCCCGATTTTTGACAGGCTGAATTGGTTTGACGAGCCGGCAGATGGGGAAAATGTCCTCAACAATGAGACTGGCTGGAACGTGAATTTAGTTGGGTTCACATTAGAGGGCATTGGCTACTTTGATTTGGGGCAGAACCTGTTCCGCTCCGAGAATGGGGACCAGACGGTGTACCATAAAGAGAACTTTACGATTTCCCCGAATGGAGACATGTTCTTTGATTATATCAATGACTTTGTAATCTACCAGCTGCGGAATGCCCGTCTGGTGGTATTTGAAGTGAAGGATAAGAACACGGATGAAGTGTATTTCAAGGATTGGGCGTCTTATTCCTTTAAGACCATGTTCAATGCGAACGCTGGCTTTGCCGTTCCCTTTAGCTTATACGGCACCTACCCGACTTGGGAA
This sequence comes from uncultured Eubacterium sp., assembly GCA_948472595.1. Classification (GTDB taxonomy): domain Bacteria; phylum Bacillota; class Clostridia; order Lachnospirales; family Lachnospiraceae; genus Petralouisia. Next base: position 313 of record CAOKUK010000201.1, on the reverse strand, counting down.
GGAACAGACATGAAGGGGAATGTGCTGCCAAGCGGTACCGAGTGTGTCTATACGATTACTGCTTACGGCGAAGGCGACTACGGTGATGAAATCTATGTGCCTAGCGAAGGGCGCAATGTGACGGACTTTGACGCAGTCATGAACGGCGAGCATGTGCCTACCTTTAACGGGCATAAGATGGATATGAGCGGTGATGTGATTTCCTTCCCGATTACGGTAGACACCGTGGCGCCGAAGTTAGAGAACAATGCCGTTACTTTTGTTGAGAAATATGGGAGATCGGAAGAGCACACGTCTGAACTCCAGTCACACT
>CAOKUK010000200.1 GCA_948472595.1 uncultured Eubacterium sp. | reverse complement strand
ATATCATCAAGAAGGGCAGGGGCTTTTGCGAGAGTGATTATGAGAAATTCCGAAACGTGGTCGTTATGGACGAGGATTCGGCAGAGACGCTGTTCCAGGGGGCGGATCCCATCGGAAAGACTGTGGAAATTCAGCAGCAGCCTTTTATTGTGGTGGGGATTGTCACGAAATCCAGCAAATTTGAGCCAGTCATCAATTCCATGGAAGAATATTATACGTATTCCCAGAGCACCAGCGGCGTGGTGTACGTGCCGGACACGGTATGGCCCTTGCTGTATGGCTATGACGAGCCCCAGTCCCTGGTGCTGCGGTTAGACAGCGTGGACAACATGACGAAGGCCGGCAAGGATGCGTCCGCCCTGCTGAATGCTGACCTGAACGTGTCTGACGACACCATGAAATACCAGGCGGACGACCTTTTGAAGAAGGCGGAGGATATCCAGAAGCTGAGCCAGTCCACCAATGCCATGCTGGTGTGGATTGCAGGCATTTCCCTTCTGGTGGGCGGCATTGGCGTCATGAACATCATGCTGGTGTCCGTGACGGAGCGTACCCAGGAAATCGGCCTGAAGAAAGCCATCGGCGCCAGGAAAGGCAGGATTTTGGGGCAGTTCCTGACGGAGGCGGCCGTGCTGACCAGCCTGGGAGGGCTGATTGGCGTGATTGTGGGGATTGTGCTGGCCGAAGCGATTTCCAGGATGAGCGGCACGCTGGTGGCAATCAGCATCCCGGCAGCGGTGCTGGCCGTGGTGTTCTCCATGATAATCGGCATTTTGTTCGGCTTGCTGCCTTCCTATAAGGCCGCCAACCTGAACCCGATAGACGCCCTGCGGCATGAGTAACGTGGGGGTTTAGTAATTTCTTAACTTGCTTTCCGAAGGCAAGGAGTGCGGCAGGAACCGCCGGAGCAATATTAAAAATTCAGGCGCATCCATAGGACATTGGTTGGCTGAATTTTTAATATTGCTCCGGCGGTAACATATTGCATAGAATATGCGTAAATATTTAGTAAATTTTACTCTTGACTTTCCTATGCATAATTGCTAAAATAGACGCATGATAAATGGTTGCCATTGAGCAAAATGCGGCAAGTAAGCGGCCAGACAGGGCATTTGGCAGGGGAGTGAGAGTGCCGAGGATTGGAGCAAATGTGTTTTGTCCTTCGCCATGGGGCGAGGGATTTTTTCATATTATAGGGATCCCGTCTGGATGATGCTGCTATCAAATGGGGACCGTGTAGCCATGAAAAGGTCTTGGATAAGGAGGTTCGATTATGAAGAAACCAGTGTTAGTCATTATGGCAGCGGGAATGGGAAGCCGCTATGGGGGGCTCAAGCAGATTGACCCCATCGACGCCCAGGGGCACATCATCATGGATTTTTCCATCTATGACGCCCTCCAGGCAGGCTTTGAGAAGGTGGTGTTCATCATCAAGAAGGCGAATGAGGAGGCCTTCAAGGAGAGCATTGGCGACCGCATTTCCGGGAAGATACAAGTGGAATACGTGTACCAGGAATTGGACAAAATCCCAGAGGGGTTCCAGGTTCCGGAGGGCAGGCAGAAGCCCTTTGGCACCGGGCATGCCATCCTGTGCTGCCAAGGCGTGGTGGACGGGCCCTTTGCAGTCATCAATGCAGACGATTACTATGGCCGGTATGCCTACAAGGCCATCTATGACTATCTGGCCAGCCACCAGGATGATGAGAAATACCGCTATGCCATGGTTGGCTATGCCCTGAAGAATACCCTGACGGAGAACGGCTATGTGGCCAGGGGCGTCTGCCAGACAGATGCCGAAGGGTTCTTGGCCGGGATTGTGGAGCGCACCCATATAGAGAAGCAAGGGGAGAAGGCGGCGTTTACAGAGGACGGCGGCGCCACCTTTCAGGAAATCTCTATGGACAGCACCGTGTCCATGAACCTATGGGGATTTTCCAACAGCATTTTAGGGGAGCTAGAGTCAGGCTTTCGGAAGTTCCTGGAAGAGGACCTTCCGCAAAATCCCCTGAAAGCAGAGTATTTCCTGCCATTTGCCGTAGACGGGCTGCTCCGTCAGGGAAAGGCCAGCGTGCAGGTGCTGACCTCCCAGGACAAATGGTACGGCGTCACCTACAAAGAGGATAAGGAAATGGTGGTCAATGCCATTGCTGAATTGAAGCGCCAGGGACTGTATCCAGAAGAGTTCTGACAGGCAATTGCCGCATAGGCTTGCGCCTTGGCAGGCGTTGGGGGCTTGCCGGGGCGCAGCGGAAGGGAGAAAAGAATGGAAGAAATGAATTTACTGGAACGGGCGAAGGCAGCAGAGGGGCAGTTCCTGTCCGGAGATTTGGAAGAGATACGCCCCTATGGCAGCGGCCATATCAACGACACCTTCCTGGTGCGCAAAGACAAGCGGTATATCCTGCAGCGGATGAACCGCAATATCTTTACGGATCCCCAGGGGGTGATGGAGAACATTTTAGGCGTCACGAATTTCCTGAGGGAGAAAATCAAAAAGGCAGGCGGGGATGTGGAGCGAGGGACGCTGACCGTCATCCCTACAAAGGCCGGGGAGTCCCTGCACTGGGACAGCCAGGGGGACTGCTGGCGCATGTACCATTTTATTGAGGATGCCATAAGCTACGACCGGGTGGAGTCGGAGCAGGATTTCTACGAGAGCGCCGTGGCCTTTGGGAATTTCCAGCAGATGCTGGCGGATTACCCGGCGGAGACCCTCCATGAGACCATCCCGGGCTTCCATGACACGAAGGCCCGTTATGAGGTGTTCCTAAAAGCCGTGGAAGAGGATGTATGCGGCAGAGCCAAAGAGGTGGCCAAGGAAATCGCCTTTTTCCAGGAGCGAAAGGAAATCGCTGCTGTCCTGGGAGACATGCTGGCAGCCGGGGAGCTGCCCCTGCGGGTAACCCACAATGACACGAAGCTCAATAATATCATGATGGACGCCAAGACAGGGAAAGGCATCTGCGTCATTGACTTGGATACGGTCATGCCAGGGCTGGCCGTCCATGACTTCGGCGACTCCATCCGCTTCGGCGCAAGCACCGGGGATGAAGATGAGCCGGATTTGTCTAAGGTGAACTGCGACCTGCACCTGTTCCAGCTCTATACGGAAGGGTTCTTAAAGGGATGTCGGGGAAGCCTTACCGAGACGGAGCGGGGGATGTTGCCCATGGGGGCAAAGGTGATGACCTACGAGTGCGGGATGCGCTTCCTGACGGATTACCTGCAGGGGGACACCTATTTCAAGACCCACAGGGAAGGGCAGAACCTGGATCGGTGCCGCACCCAGATGAAGCTGGTGGCAGACATGGAGGCGAACTGGGAAGAAATGGCCAGGATTGTGGCGCAGTGCCTGTAGGGCAGGGCGCCAAATGGGAGAGTGGAATATGATATCTGCGCAGAAAAGGGAGTATGCTATTCCAGCGCATTATGATGCATCTGTCAGGGGAAATCCGAAATTATATCCGGCAGCGGCAGGGAGGATGTGAGGTGTTCGCAGCGCCATTTGCAGTTTTCCTGAATGCAGATGAAAAAAAATTATGTTGAGCCAGATATTTCCGTAATCTGCAGCAAGGATAAAGTCAATGACAAGGGATGCTGCGGCGCCCCTGACTGGGTGATAGAAATCGTATCCCCATCGACCCAGCAGATAGATTAGGGCATAAAACTGTTCAAGTGCCGCGCTACCGGAGTTCGCAAATACTGGATTGTGAACTTGAGGACGCATACGGTGAATGTTTTTGACCTTGAATGCGAGAAGTCATTCGGGCAATGCAGCTTCGAGGAAAGGATTCCAGTATGCATTTAGGAGGATTTTGCTATTTGCATTGCGGAATGTTAAAGGCAAGGTTTCCGTAAGACAAACCGCCCGCCAGGCTCTGAAAGGGTGAGCTTGGCGGGCGGTTTTGGGATGTTTTGAGGACGAGGGTATTGATAGGTTAGGTGAAATTGCCGGTGGAACTGCAGGTTAGGGTTACGGATTTCGTGATGACATCGACAGCATTTCCATTAACATAGCGTTTTCCTGTGGCAGAAGCAGTTGCTGTGTTTCCTGATTTGCCAGAAGATTTATTGGAGATTTTCCAGTTGCTGTTTTTGGATTCAGCCGTTACGGATGATGAATTGCAGACAGCAGAGCCATTCCCATACGTGAAAGAGCCGGTAACTTTTACATACCATAGTTCTGCGTTAGAAGAACTGTAATAACTGGTTTTTTTGCTTTTAGAAACAGTTTTGGATGTGGAAGCAGTGGAAATATCTGATAAATTTAAATTGCTGCAATCTTCTATAACAGTGATGCAATAGCTTCCATCCTCAAAATATTCTACCTGTGTATTGGAGTTAGAGGCTAATAGAATCTGTGCGTTGCATAAAGATAATGATAAAGTAAGTGATAAAAGTATTCTAAATATTTTTTTCATAAATTTGGTTCTCCTTTTATTTTAATAGATGATGGTTTCTCTTTCTATAATTTCAGTGCTGACTTGCTCAAGATGAGATATGGCTAATATACTATAGTGAAGCAATATCACAAAAATGGCAATTCCCAAAATAATCTTGAAAACTTTTGTCTTAAAATGCTTACTGTCTGTCAATTTGGACAAATCCCGGGCATTTTCCAAAAAGTCAAACCCTAATTCTTCTGTATCGCCAAATTCTGTCAGGAAATCCTCGAAGTCGGCGTCGGGGTTTTCTTGGAAATAGCTGTCAGTATTGCGTTGCATAATGTCGATGATACGGTTAACGTCCTTTGGCGAATGTGTCTTTTTCAGCTGTTTTTTTAAAGCGCTGAAATATTTATTTATTTCCTGTTCCCTCATAAATGGCAAGCACTCCTTCTTGTTAATAGATAATCGTCTGTTCATATTTTATAATGCTGTCCCTGCCATCAAGATAACCTTTGATTAGGAAAGCGCAGCAAATCAATGCCGCCAGAGCCACAACAATCAGAACGGCTGCATAAAGCCTTTTTTGGGAATTGGCTTGTCGGATTTGCTTTGATAAATCCTGGGCATTTTCCAGAAACGAAAAATGCAAATCCTCAATGTCCCCAAAGTATTCCAGAAAATCTTCAAATTCAGCATTTGGATTTTCCGTAAAGAAATCCTCTGCGTTGTTTTGCAGCATGGATATTATTTCATCCGCCTTCTGGGACGGATGGCTGCGGATTAAAATTTTCCTCAATTCCTTAAAATATTGTCTCATCTTCTTGTTTTTCATTTGCAAATACATCCCCTTCCTTGGAATAATACAAGAAATCAATGACAGATAAGGCCTGTTCATAAGCAGAGCGCATTTCTGCCAAATAATCTTTGCCAGAATCCTCTAAATGGTAATATATCCGAGTTTGTCTTTTTCCAGCCTTTTTTTCGTATAAGCTGATATAGCCCTGTTCCTCTAAACGGTAGAGTATGGGATACA
>CAOKUK010000199.1 GCA_948472595.1 uncultured Eubacterium sp. | reverse complement strand
GGAGTTCAGACGTGTGCTCTTCCGATCTATGCGGAAATCATGGAAGCGCTAGAGAGTCTGCCTGCGCTTTGGGAGGCGTCCGAGAAAGCGAGTGAGGAAGGCTAAGGCCTTTGGAATTGGAGGAAAGAGAAATGAAGAACACAGTTGTTACGATTCAAAAAGCCAAGGAAAACAAGGAAAAAGTCACCATGCTTACAGCCTATGATTATTCCATGGCAAAGCTGATTGACGAGGCGGGCATTAATATGATTCTGGTGGGGGATTCCTTGGGGATGGTGATGCTGGGGTACGAGGATACCTTATCCGTCACCATGGAAGACATGATCCACCATACCAGGGCGGTTGCAAGGGGCGCCAAGGACGCAATGGTCGTGGCGGACATGCCGTTTATGTCATACCAGTCTTCTGTCTATGACGCCGTGTGCAACGCAGGGCGCCTGATGAAAGAGGGCAGGGCTCAGGCAGTGAAATTGGAAGGCGGCAGGGAATTTGCAGAGCATATCCGCGCCATCACCAACGCTTCCATCCCAGTAGTCGCCCATTTGGGGCTGACCCCGCAGTCTTTGAATGCCTTTGGGGGGTTCAAGGTGCAGGGAAAATCCGAAGAGGCGGCAAAGAAGCTTTTGGAAGATGCGAAGATTGTGGAAGAGGCGGGGGCTGTGGCCTTAGTGTTGGAATGTGTCCCGGCCAGGCTGGCAGCTCTGATTACAGAAAAGCTCCATATCCCCACCATTGGGATTGGCGCAGGGGCAGGGTGCGATGGGCAGGTGCTGGTATACCAGGATATGCTGTCCATGTTCGGGGATTTCAAGCCGAAATTTGTGAAGCGCTTCGGCGAAATCGGCGCACAGATGAAAGAAGCATTCCAGAAATATATCGAAGAAGTAAGGTCAGGGGCGTTCCCAGCAGAGGAACACACCTTTAAAATAGATGACGATGTAATTGAGAAATTGTATTAGGAAGACGAAGGATTTCTGCCAGGGAGGATGAAGAAGATGCAGATAATAAAAACGGTAAAGGAGCTGCGCCCCATAATCCAGGGCTGGCGCAGGGAAGGCCTGTCCGTAGGCCTGGTGCCCACCATGGGCTATCTCCATGCGGGGCATAAGAGCCTGATTGTAAAGGCCGTCAGCGAGAATGACAGGGTGGTGGTCAGCGATTTTGTCAACCCTACCCAATTTGGCGCAAATGAGGATTTGTCCACCTACCCCAGGGACTTGGAGCGGGACGCCGCTGTCTGCGAGGAAGCCGGCGCAGCGCTGATTTTCCATCCGGAGCCGGAGGAAATGTATTTTCCGGACAACTGCACGTTCGTGGATATGGACAGCCTTACGAAGGGGCTCTGCGGGAAGACCAGGCCCACCCATTTCCGGGGCGTGTGCACGGTGGTGTCTAAGCTGTTCCACATTGTGACGCCGGATCGGGCATATTTTGGCCAGAAGGACGCTCAGCAGCTGGCAGTCATCCGCCGCATGGTGCGGGATTTGAATTTCGGCATATCCATCGTGGGATGCCCCATTGTGCGGGAGCCGGACGGGCTGGCCATGAGCTCTCGGAACGCTTACCTCAACGCAGAAGAGCGCAAGGCTGCCCTCATCCTCCACAAATCCCTGGCCATAGGCGAGAAGATGTTAGGGGATGGGGAGCGGGACGCCGCCAAAGTTCGGGAAGCCATAGAAAAAAGCCTGGGCACGGAGCCCCTTGCCAAGGTGGATTATGTGGAGCTTGTAGACGCAGAGACATTGGAGCCTGTAGGGCGGGTGGAAAGGCCAATCTTAGCGGCGCTTGCCGTGTACATTGGGAAGACCAGGCTGATAGACAATTTCACCTTCGCAGAGAATGCAGGTTGCGATAAAGGAGAGACAGGATGTATCTGAAAATGTTAAAGGGAAAAATCCACCGCGCCGTAGTAAAGCAGGCAGAGCTCCACTATGTGGGCAGCATAACGGTGGACCCCAAGCTTATGGAAGCGGCGGGGATTTTGGAATATGAAAATGTGCAGATTGTGGACATTGAGAATGGGAACCGCTTTGAGACTTACCCCAGAGCCGGAGAGCCGGGCAGCGGCATGATCTGCCTGAACGGGGCAGCGGCCAGGCAAGTGCTGGCAGGGGACCATATCATTATCATGGCCTATGCCCAAATGACGCCGGAAGAGGCAAAAGAGTTCCGCCCTCAGGTGGTCTTTGTGGATGAGGAGAACCATATTTCCAGAATCACAGCCTACGAAAAGCATGGGCAGATAGAGCCGTAAAAAACGCAGAAAAGATGGGGGATGTGTAAGCGGAGGGAAATCCAGGCTTACGGACATAGAGATTAGGAGGGACAAATATGCTACAGGGAAAGACAGTGCTCCTGGGGGTCAGCGGCGGGATTGCCGCATACAAGATGCCCAATGTGGCCAGGATGCTGAAAAAGCTGCACTGCAATGTGCATGTGCTGATGACGGAGAATGCTGCGAATTTTATCACGGCCACCACTTTTGAGAGCCTTACCGGAAATAAGTGCCTGATTGACACCTTTGACCGGAACTTTGAATTTTCCGTGGAGCATGTGGCGCTGGCCAAGCAAGCGGATTTGGCCTTGGTGGCTCCGGCTACGGCCAATGTAATCGGCAAGCTGGCCGGCGGGATTGCGGACGACATGCTGACCACCACCCTTATGGCCTGCACCTGCAAGATATTGGCGGCTCCCGCCATGAACCACAACATGTACCATAACCCCATCCTGCAGGAGAACCTGCAGAAGCTGGAGCGGTTCGGGTACGGCATCATTCCTCCGGATACGGGGATGCTGGCAAACGGGGATTTGGGCGACGGCAGGCTCCCAGCAGAGGAAATCCTGGTGGAATATGTGCTGCGGGAGCTTGCCTTCCCAAAGGACTGGCAGGGCAGGCGCGTCCTGGTGACGGCAGGCGCCACCAAGGAAGCCATCGACCCCGTGCGTTTTATCACAAACCACTCCACAGGGAAAATGGGCTATGCCCTGGCCAAGATGGCCATGCTGCGGGGCGCCCGGGTGACCCTTGTGACTGGCGCAGCCACAGTGAGCCCGCCCATGTTTGTAGACGTGGTGGAGGCGGCCTCTGCGGAGGAAATGTACCAGGCTGTGGTTAGCCGCGCGCCAGAGATGGACGCAATTATAAAGGCAGCCGCCGTGGCGGATTACCGCCCAGCCCAGGTGGCAGTGGACAAGATTAAGAAATCCGAAGGGGCGGGCAGCATCCTTTTGGAGCGGACTCAGGATATCCTGGCGGAGCTGGGCAGGAAGAAGCAGGAAGGGGAGATTCGCGCCTTCCTCTGTGGTTTCTCCATGGAGACCCGGGATTTGGAAGAGAATTCCAGGAAGAAGCTGGAGAAAAAGCACCTTGACATGATTGCAGCCAACAGCCTGAAGGTGCCTGGGGCAGGGTTCGGCACAGATACCAATGTCATCACCCTCTTGACAAAGGACGGCTCGAAAGAGCTTGGGCGGATGGACAAGGAAGCGGCGGCCAATATCATTTTAGATGAAATAATCAAGCGCCTCTAGCGGCCATCCTGTAACATGCGTTTACAGAATGTTTACGGAATAGACATTTTTTCTTAACGCTGATTCTAAGATTCCAGGGTATACTAAACCTAAGGATTTTGCAGAAAGCGAGAACGCATTTTTACAGGGGGAAGGCTATGAGAGGACGAAGGAAGGAAATTGGGATTGCTATTTTAAGGGTCAGCGTTATTTGTTTCATGATAGTGGCGGCATGGCATTTCCTGTCAGCAGGAGGTGGGTTCCATGCGGCCTTTTCTTTTTTCCAAAAAGCGGAAAGGGAGAGGAACATCCGTCCAATCACCAGCATGGATTACCGCTATGATAAAGAATTTCAAGACACCTTGAGCCGATACCGCTATTTTGGCTCTCTGTACCAGGAAGAGTTTTCCACGGCTGTGCCCGGGCTGGAATCCACGGATATCCTAGGCCAGGGCTGCAACCGCATGGTGCCCCAGGGAATCTGCATTGCCGGGGACTACATGCTGGTGACGGCCTACGACAACGTCAGGCACATGCCCAGGCAGAAGAAGGGAGCCTCTTTGGCCAATCCTTCGGTCCTGTATGTGCTGTCCAATGAGGAGCCTTCTGCGCGCAGGCTTCTTGCCACCATTGTCCTCCCGGATGCAAACCATGTGGGCGGCGTTGCCTTTGACGGGGAAAATGTGTGGATTGCCAAAAGCACGGACAGGGAATGCAGCATGATTTCTTATGCCACCATCCAGCAGGCCGTCAAGGAAGGGGCGGGCAGCTATGCCCTTCCGGCCTATGACCAGAACGTTCCCTGCGGCAATGTGGCCTCCTTCCTGACTTGGCATGACGGGAAGCTCTGGGTGGGCACTTATATTAATAGAAAGAACGGCAAAGGGAAGCTCCGAAGCTACCAGGCAGTGAAAGAAGAGGCAGAAGGAGGCGTCTCCTACAGGCTGGAAATGCAAGAAGAAATCGAGATACCAGGCTATGCCAACGGGGTGGCCTTTGCGGAAATCGGCAGGAAGACTTATATGGCAGTCACCACCTCCAAGGGGCGGTATTTCCATTCCAGGGTCTGCCTCTACCAGGTGACGGAAGATGCTGAGACTGGGGAAAAGCGCTATGAATGCTACAGCTCTCGGAAATTCCCCCCAATGGCGGAAGAGTTGGTATGCGATGGGGAACGTGCGTATTTCCTGTTTGAATCCTCCGCCACCTGCTACAGCACCTTGCCTTATCAGAAATGCAGCTACCCGGTAGACCGGATTTGCGCCCTTTCCGCCTTGGAGCTGTTCTGGCAGAAAGAGTGCTACCGCAGGGCTTTGGGAGCCGGCAGCAGCCATATTGCGCTTACCCAGGAGGAAAAATATCAGGAAAAGCGATACTGGTGGGATGCGTACTGTTAAGATAAGAAAGGAAGGAAGCCCCAAGGCGGGATAGCGTGGGATGCAAGGAAATTTCATGGCAGGAAGGACATGTATGGGAAGGAAGCTCCAAGGCGGGATGGCGTGAGATGTGAAGGAAGGGCGCCCTGGCGGGGGAAAGGGGATATGCATGGAAAATATGTCCCAGTGGGAAGACTGCTTAGGTATGGCAGGGATGGGAGGAAGATTTGTAATGGGAAAGGATACAAGGCTTGTAAACATATATATTAAGATACATAATAAACGGAACCTGACCATTGAGGATTTGCAGTATTTATCCAAATATGACCCGGAGTGCTTTGAGAAAACCTGTAAAAACGTGGTGTACAACGTGCCTGATGCAAGGGAGATTCTGCAGCCGGAGAAAGGCGGGCTGCCAGGCAGCGGCAATGGAATGCCGCAGGAAGAAGGGGCGCTGTCTGGCGGCATCAATGGAATGCAGCAGGAAAGAGGCATGCAGGGCAGCAGCGGTTATGGAGTGCCGCGGCAGAGAGGGGAAATTTCCCAGAATCAAG
>CAOKUK010000198.1 GCA_948472595.1 uncultured Eubacterium sp. | reverse complement strand
ATTGATGGCCTAGAGGATATATTCCAACAGACTTTGACATCTGTCACGCAAAGAAACGCTGTCGCTGCCCTATGCAGGGACTTGATAGATGAAACCCGAATAAAATACAAAAACATTGGCTTTATGGTTTTCTTAAGAAAGGATATTGCAAAAGATGCCCTGACTGTCAATTATGAACAGTTTTATTCTCTTTACCGTTCGATTGAACTACAGTGGAACAGTACGGAAGCTTTAAAGCTTGTCGTCTGGCTAGTCAGCCAGGCGGTGCCTAACTTCTACCAGGAAGAAGCTGTGCTTGAAATGGCTCCTAGGGAAATACTAGATAAAACCCTCCATAAATTATGGGGCGTCAAGCTAGGGCGTCCAACTTCAAATGAAGCAAAATCTTCCCGTTGGATTTTAGCGGCATTATCAGATTTTAATGGGCAGCTTCAGGCACGCGATATGATTCGATTCCTTGAAAAAGCAACTGCCAGTATAGGCACCCCTATTTATTCTGACAGATACCTAATGCCTGCTGAAATCAAAAAAGCTGTACAGGATTGCTCTGTTGATAAAATCAGCGAAATCCGGGAAGAAATCCAGGCGCTAAAACCGATTTTTGATAAACTGGAAAATGCATCTCCAGACAAGAAAATCTTGCCATTCCACAGCGATACCTTTAACCTTACGCAGACAGAAGAAAAAATCATGAAACAAGAAGGCTATTTGAAAATAGAAAAAGACGATTACTACCTGCCTGAAATTATAAGACATGCCCTAAAATTCAAGTCAGGAAAAGGCGCAAGGCCCAAAGTGCTTTCTCTGTTGTCTTTATAGCAATATACAAATCTGGCGATTAAATATTACTGCGGCGGTTAAATATCGATGGAAATTCAGGCAAGTAAAAACTTCGATATTTAACCGCCAAAACAATAACCATTAAGCGGGAATCCCTTGCAGCATCCCCTGCCCTCCCGTCACCATTTCCGATTATAAATCCCCTTCACGTCCTCCCTGCCCCGGAAGACAATCAGGTAGCACAGCGTCATCTGCACCATGGAAACAAGCGATATGCCGACGCGGTAATCGACCACTTCCCCCAATGCCCCAATCACCGTGCAGCAGACCATCACGGTCAGGGACATTATGGCGTTGGAAAAGCCGTTCAGCTTCGCGCGCTTGTCGTCCGGTATGTAGTTCTGCACGCTGCTTTCCCGCAGGGTGGCGCTGTTGATGCCCAAAAAGCCGCAGACCGCCCGGTTGGCCAGCATCAGCGGGTAGCCCAGCCAGAGCAGGATGCCGTCCATGACGCTGTAAGTCTGGTACACCATATAGGCAAAGGAGAAGCGCCGATTGGGCTTTATCTCAAAGTTGTAATGCACCAGCCCGCCAATGGTCCTGCCCACAAACTCCGCCACGGTAAACCATGCGTACAGCGCCGTCCCAAGCCCCGGCGTGGTCTGGAAATAGGCGATAATCAGGCTCCTGCCCCCATCGCTGGCCCCCTGCGCCAAGGGCATGTAGGCATAAATCCGCTGCAGGCCTTTTTCCTGCTTGAAGTACCGTATCCCTTCCTTCATATCCTCCACATACCGCTGCAGGGAAAACCTGCCCTTCTCCCCTAATTTCTCTTCTACCTTAATCTGCGTCTCCACGGCGGAGGCAAGCAGAAGCAGCGCACCCTCCATGAGGCAGATGAACTCCATGCCAAGCTTTGTGTACAGATACCCGGCTACCGGGGTCATGACCATCATCACCGTTGGGTAAATCATGCCGGACACCGTGTAGCCCTTCTGGGAAAAGCCTTCCTCCACCAGATTGGGGTACAGGCTGGTATAGGCAAGGTTGTAGACTGTCCCGATGCTGCTGATTACCAGGGAAAAGGCCATGTAGGCGGAGTACTGAAAAGGATGCCCCATAAGGTAAAGCCCAAAGAGGAGGTACAGGATCCCATTCAGGCAGTCCAGCGCCACGATGACAGGCTTCCTGCGGAAATGATCCAGATAGGGGGACACCACCACAGGAAGCACCAGCGCCGGAATCATGGAGACGGCGTTGAAAATCCCGGCCAGCAAGGTGCTCTGGCTGTTGTCAAACACCACAAAGGACAGCGCAAAGCTCATGGCTGTCCCGCCAATGGCGCTGATAATTGTCCCTAACGTAATAATCGTGAAATTTTTTGTCCATAAGGTTGCTTTCCTTTCCATAGACGCTCCTTTCCTGAAACCGTATAATAATACAAAGGGCAGGCAAATCCAGTAGCGGTTCTTTCTGATGTTTGGGTAGCTTCGTTATTTCCGTTTTGTTTTGCCAGGCTAATTTGATAGCTTGCAGCAAATTTAGGAAATATGCGGATACCCAAAGTACAGAAAAAACCCCGCAGCCCCCGCAATACCCCTTTTCGCTTCTTTCCTCTATCATAACATACAGTTAAAGCGCAAAAAAGAGGGCAGTTTTGAGAAAATCAATACCAAAACTGTCCTCTAACAATGATTTTTCTTTTGATTTCAGGAAAATCTTGCATCCAATCGTTTCCGGCAAGGCAGCCGCAGCCAAGCTGGGCGACATCACCCGGTAAACTCCTGCATCAGCTCGCAGATTTCCTTGTATTTCCGCTGCTGCCCCAATATCTCTATCAGGAACGGCACATGGAATTTCTGGTAGCTTTTGGGGAAACGCTCCCCTAAATGCTTCATGCAGGCGCGCAGGATACGCTCGTATTCTGGGTCCTTTCGGTAGCCGCCATGTCTCAGGCGGTATTCCACCACGTCATACATTTCTCCAAATACGGGGTCTGCCTTAGGGGAAAATTCCTTCCTGCCCTGGCCAAGAAGTTCCAGAGCCTCTTCCCGCTTGCCCTGCCGCTCCTTGCAGATGGCGTACTTATGGTAATACAATGCATCCCGCCTGGCGCATTTTGGGAAATATTCCTCTGCCTTGCCTATCTGTCCCCATTCCAAGAATGAGGCGGCAATATTGTAATAGATATCTTGCACCCAGTCCTCCTCCCCCATGGCCTGGGCAATCCGTTCCGCCACCTTGTAATGCTTCATCATCATCTCCCGGCTGCCTGGGCTGTCCAAGGAAGAGTAGCAATTTCCCAGCACAACCTTGGCCTCCAGCATCGTTTTGACGCCCCCTTCTTCACTGGCAGCGCTGTAGCCCTTTGACAGCAGCTCAATGGCCCGGGTGTATTCCCCTTTCTTCCAATACCATACCCCTGCCTGGGTCAGGAAGAAGCCGTTCGCATTTAATTTCAGCAGCTTGTCAAAGGGCTCCTTCCCTTCCCAGCAAAGGTAATACAAGTAAAGGGCGTACTGGCGCTCCGTCATGCAGGGGACATACTCCTGCAGCTCATCCAAAGGCTGGGACGCCATGCCGCCCTCCCCTGGGAAATAGCGGAGCAGGAGCATGGCGTCCAACATATATGCGCTGGATAGGTAACGGCTGCTCTCTTTTCGGATTTCTTCCAAATCCTCCTCTTTCAGGGCATAGCTGTAAAATTTCTCATAAAGCTGCCCCAGCAAATCATCCGCATGCTGCAGGAACCCTTCCTCCGTCTCATAATGGATGCCCAGCCGCTCCAGCAGCCCCAAGAGAACCTCCTCGCTTGCCTCTGCCTGCCCCTTCTATATTTTGGACAGGTAGGAGACTGCGCAAATCCCTTTGCACAGCCCCTCCTGGGATAAATTCTGCCTTAAGCGCTCCCTGCGGATTAAGGCGCCTATCAATGGTTTCATGGCTGCCCCTTTAGCTGAAATAAATCAGCTCATCCGCCGGCTTTTCCGCTGGCTGCACGTCTATGGCGTACAGCACCGGCCCCTTTCCTTTGTATTCCAATGCAAACTCATGCTTCATTTCCGCCGTAATGGTAATCCATGACCTGTGGGGGATGCTTGCCGCATTGGCGTATTTGCATTTGAATCCCACGAAGGTAATGTCCTCCACGCAGCAGGTCATGGCAAACCGCCCGGGAATCATGACGCCCCGCTTCATTTTCTCTGGCCGGTAGACCAGCGCCAGGAAACGGACTTTCTTCCCCTCGTATTTCTTGGGGTCGTCCAATGCGTCCATATACCAAATCCCATAATCCATGTCGGTGATGTCAATCACTTCCTGGCTCAAGTCGTAAGGTAGCTCTTCCATATCGTTTTCGTCCATGGTGCCGTCCTTGCGCTCGTAGGCAATCTGCGCCTTCCGATTAATTACTTTGATGGCGCGCCGGAATTTGGCTTTTGGGGTATCGTCCGCACAGCGGTTGATAATCACCACGTCCGCCTCAAAGAGCTGCTCCAAAATCATAGAGCGCATATTGGTCAGGTACATTTCAAAGGTAGTGGCGTCCACCGTAGCGAGGGACTGCACCAGAACCCAGTCTGCCGGATGCTCCATTTCCAAAAATGTGGACATCTGCCATGTCCCATTGTACTCAATGAAGACTTGGTCCGGGCGGTATTTTTGGCTCAGCTCCTGTAATTTTTCCGCCGTAAAGCTGGCCTCATCTTCTATCATCACCAGCTTGGCATTGGCTTTCAGCAGCTCATTTTCATCAAATTCCACCTCTCCATCCTCACAGAGGATAAGAAGGGTGTTCCCATTTTCGCTGAAGTCGCCTTCGATTAAGGTTTCGCGGATAAGGGAGCTCTTCCCGCTGTCCATAAAACCGGTAAATAAGTATACAGGGATTTCCATCTTTTCACAACCTTTCTATGACATCTGTGGCATTTATGGCATGATTTGAAACTGCATGCACCACTGCCTTCTGGCGTTAAATCCCAAAAAGCTCCTCTAACTTGCCCTCTTCCATATCTGTGCCGATGACGCAGAGGCGCCCTGTATAATCTGCCGCCCCTGTGCGCAGCTCATATTCGCCGTCCACCATGTCAAAGTAAATCCAGGCGCCGTCCTCAGAAGGAACCATTCCTTTCGCGCGCAGGATGGTGCCATAATCCTCTGTATCGCAGAATGCTTTCATTGCATGCTCAATCGTCTCCCTGGAGAATACATGCGGCGTTTCCCTGCCCCAGCTTGTGAACACTTCGTCCGCATGATGGTGGTGATGCTCATGGTCATGGCAGCCGCAGGTGCAGTCCTCTCCATGCTCATGGTGGTGGCCATGGCCTTCCTCTCCATGCTCATGGTGGTGGCCGTGGCAGCCTTCCTCACTGTGTTCATGGTGGTGGCCATGGCCTTCCTCTCCATGCTCATGGTGGTGGCTGTGGCCTTCCTCTCCATGCTCATGGTGGTGGCCATGGCCTTCCTCTCCATGCTCATGGTGATGGTGGCGCATGTGTTCCTCCATCAATTCTTCTTCCAAGGACTTTTGCTGCTCTATTACTTTATAAATCTGCTTCCCGTCTATTTCATCCCATGGGGTCGTGATGATAGCGGCCTTTGGGTTCTTTTCCCGGATTGCCCTCGCCACCGCTTCGGTCTGCTCCGGCTTCACATTTTGGGTCCGGCTTAAGACAATGACTGTCGCATATTCAATCTGGTTATTGAAAAATT
>CAOKUK010000197.1 GCA_948472595.1 uncultured Eubacterium sp. | reverse complement strand
AAGCGCCATCGCAATCATTACACGCTGGCGCATCCCGCCGGACAACTGGTGCGGATACTGCTTTGCTACTGCCTCGGGATTGGGGATACGGACATCCTTAAGCATCTCCACCACCTTTTGGGCAGCTTCCTTCTTACTCATATTCTGATGGATTAAAAACGGCTCGCTTACCTGTCGTTCAATCGTAAAAATCGGGTTCAGGCTCGTCATCGGTTCCTGGAAAATCACAGAGATCTCATTCCCGCGGATCTTACACATATCCTTAATGGACACATCCGCAAGGTTCTTTCCATCGAAGATAATCTCACCGCTGTCAATATATCCGTTCCCATCCAATAATTTTAAGATACTCATGGCAGACACGGACTTCCCGCTCCCGCTTTCCCCCACCACGCCCAGGGTCTTCCCCGGCTCCACAGAATAGGAAACACCGTTCACTGCCTTTACCGTACCTCTTTTTGTCTTAAAAAAGGTATGCAGGTCATTTATCTCTAATAAAGCCATTGTGTTTTCCTCCTTCTAGCGTTCATTTGATTTCGGGTCAATCGCATCCCGCAGGCCGTCGCCAACCATATTGATGCAAATCACGCAGATGCTCAGCATAATGGCCGGGAATACCCAGCGCCACCAGTAGCTCTTGATGACAACGGAATTCACGCACCCGTTCAGCATATTCCCCCAAGTAGGGCGAGGCAGCTTCACGCCGAAACCCAAGAAGGACAGGGTGGACTCTGTCAGCATGCAGCTGGCGAAATCCAAAGTCGCAGACACAATAATGACGGAAATCACGTTCGGGATAATATGCTTAAACACAATGGAAGATTTCTTCACGCCCATGGCATTGGCCGCC
Organism: uncultured Eubacterium sp.; assembly: GCA_948472595.1. Lineage (GTDB taxonomy): Bacteria > Bacillota > Clostridia > Lachnospirales > Lachnospiraceae > Petralouisia. Next base: position 4,644 of record CAOKUK010000197.1, on the reverse strand, counting down.
GTCACGAACTCCTTCTCACGCTCCGCCAGCACTTGGGCGCGGACCAGCCGAGCCAGGGAAGGCCAGCTTAGGATGCCCAAGACCGCCATCATCAGGATAATCCTGGCATTCTCAGACATGCTGTTGCCAATGATGGAAGTCAAAATCATAGCCATCGGTAGAAACGGCAGGGACGACACAATCTCTGTGATACGCTGGAGGACAATGTCCACCCAGCCGCCGAAGAAGCCGGACACGCCGCCCACGATGATGCCGATGATTGTGGAAATCACCACGGAAATGGCCCCAATGGTCATGGTCATGCGGCCGCCGTTCAGAAGCCTTGAAAATACGTCCCTCCCCAGGTCGTCGCTGCCCAAAAGGTAGCCCTTCAAGCCCCAGGTGACCGTCTTGCCGGATTTCGTAATGGCATAGTTTTGGTAAGAACCGCTGTAGACAGCGGACACATCCTTGGCGGCGGAAGGCACGTCCACCTGCCCCTTATTGTCGGCTCCCCAGGCATACACCTTCCCCTGGTCTGTCAAGGCCGTGAAATGGGTCCTGCCGCCTGCCACAGACACCACCTTGCCCTCTATTTCAGGCAGCTTCATGACAAGGCTCGTCCCTTTGCCCCAAACGCGCAGGGAACCATCCTCTAACAGCACTAAGGCATTGTCCGCCGTAGCCGCAATATCCACCACTTTCCCCAAATCCTCCGGTATTTTATCGATATCCGTCGGCTGGCTTCCCAAATGCACGGCTTCCCCGTCCTTGGTGACGCCCATAAGCGTCGTATTGGCCACTGCAATCTTCTCAATATTCCCATCGCCCTTCTTGCGGGTGATGCGGATATCATTCAGGTTGTCATTCCCCCAGTGGATGACTTCCCCGCCCTCTGTCAAGGCAAAGGAGACCTGATACCCGGCTGCAATCTGCTTCACTTTCTTGCGCTTCATGCCGCTGGGCGGCTTTGCCTGGCTCATGCGGTTGCTGCCCCAACAGATGATTTCCCCATCTTCGTTCAGCGCCATCGCATGGTCAAACCCTGCGGACACGGCTACCACATTCCCCAGCTCTTTCTGGGAAGGCATGTCTGTCTTAATGTCAATCTTGTTGCTGATTTTGGTGCGGCCCCAGACGTAGACCTTGCCATTGTTGTCCACGCCCACGCTGAAAGTAGCGCCTGTGGAAATCATCCGCACATTTCCCTCCAGTTCCTTGGGGACCTTCATCATGTCCATGCCCGGCGCAACATTCGTCTGGGTCTCTTCTTTTTCACTTAACTGGATTGGGTAGAACAAAGGCCCAATCAGCACCACCAAAAACATCAGCAGGAACACAGCCAGCCCGCCAATGGACAGCTTGTTGCCCACGAAATTCTTCACGATGGTCCGCATAGGGCTCTGGATGGCTTCCTCCTGCATTACATCCATGACCTCTTTCTTTCCCCCAAAGAGCCGTTTCCTAAGAGAAAAAGAATGTTTCTTTCCATTATTTTTATCTTTTTGCATCATTCTTTCCCTCCTATTTATCAATACGTACCCGTGGGTCCACCAATCCATAGCTCAAATCCGTTACCAGGTTGCTGATTAGCGTGATAACGCAGTAAAGCATTTGGATAGCCAATGCCACGTCAAAATCCTGGTTCATCAGCCCCTTATAGTACATCTGCCCGATGCCGTTCAACTGGAAAATCTGCTCCACCACGATAGATCCCATAAATACGCTCATAAACCAGCTGATAATCAAAGTTACAACGGACAGCAGCGCATTCCTCCAAGCATGGGAGTAAATGACAACCTTTTCCTTCAATCCCTTTGCCCTTGCCGTCCGGATATAGTCCATGCGCAGTGCGTCAATCATGGCTGCGCGGACGTAGCGGGTCATTCCGCCTAAGGACGCCACGGTCATGACGATAACCGGCAGCGCCAGGTAATACAGCCTGTCCATAAATGCCGCAAAGCCGCTCCCCTGGAAATTCGGGGAATTCATCCCGCTGATTGGGAACCATCCCAGCTGTACGGAAAAGAAATAAATCAGCACCAACCCGATAATGTAAATCGGAACGCTGTACCCCACGATAGTCAGCACTTGCACCGCATTATCAAACTTGGAGAATTTCTTTACCGCACAGAAAATCCCAAGGGGTATGGTAATCCCCAGGGCGACAATGGTGGCAAATATATTGATGATGACCGTATTTTTCAATGGCTCCCCTATCACATCGATGACATCGTTCTTATAAAAAGTGGAATAGCCGAAGTCTCCCTGAAGCAAGTTGCCCATCCACTTTATGTAGCGCACCGGGATAGGGTCGTCTAACCCCAGCTTATCCCTGGCCGCCTGATAACGGACCTGGAACTGCTCATCCGAGACCTTTCCACGCAGGCTTTGCACCTGGTTTAAAGCACGGTCACCAGGCGTATTATTAAATAAGATAAACATGATAATGGAAACGATGAAAAAAACCCCTACCATGTATACCAGTCTTTTTCCCACATACTTTAACATAGCTCAACCAACTTTCCCATTTTTTCTTGGCCTGTAACTATTCCGTACCTCCATAGTTACTCATACCCTATCTTTTGCAAGCCTTTGACTTCCATTGTGCAAATGCCTAACCGCCCGGGCGCCATGCCCAGGCAGTTAGGCGGATGGATGCAAATCTTGGATTACTCTACGTTTGCATACAGGATTGCCTGGGAAACATCCCAGTTGTATCCGTCTTCTTCATAATCATGCACCTTGGTGGAGAAGAAGTCGTGGTAGTCATTGGAGTACAATGGGAGCTCTGGAACCAGCTCATTCCATTTCTGCATGAATTTCACCCAATTTGCGCCATAGGCCTCGTCGTCGCCCTCTTCCGTCTGGTTCATGGCAACGGCCAGGTTATAAAGATCTGTGCCTTCTGGGTCTAACAGGCAGTTGATGTTGGAATCAGAGCCTGGCTCATACATATAGGCAATATCATAGGGGTTGCCGAACCCGGTTGCCAGGTTGAACATCTGGTATTTGTTCTCCGGGGATGGGTCGTAGTAATGCTCAATCAACTCATTGAAGGTCACTACGGTCTGGTTAATCTGCATGCCGGAAGCCTCTACGTCCGGGTTCTTCTGCAGGCTGGTCACCAAAAGGTCAGATACGGAGTTGTCCTCAGAAGAGCACCACTCAATAATCAAAGGCATCATGGTGCCGTCCTCTAATTTCTTATAACGGATGCCGGACCCAGAATAATCAGAGCCGTCCTCGTTCAATGTCCAGCCGCCTTTTTCCAGCAATTCCACTGCCTTCTCCGGGCTGTAGTTATAAGCGTCCAATGCGTCCACTTCGTCTGCATGCTCATTTACCATCCACTGGGAGGAGCCATAAGGCCCATTCACGACAACGCCGTGGCCGCCGGTAAATGTCTGTGCAAATGCGTTCCGATCAAGGAGATGTGCGACTGCCTGGCGCACCTCTACAAACTGTGTGGGGCCCTGGTTACATTTAAAGCAAACCATGCCATATCCAGCGCGCGGGTAATTTACATAGTCATATCCGCCCTCGTCCACCAGGTCAAGGCCTGCCTCAATATCATTTCCATCTGCGCACTGCAAAAGGATGTCAATTGCGCCTGTCTTCAACTGATCCATCATGGTGTCCTGGGCTACATATTTATAAATAACGGTCTCGATATTAGCTGTCTGCCCCTCAAAGTTCCCTGGGAATTCCGGGTTCTTTGTCAATGTATAGGAATATGCGTTCTTGTCATAAGAAGTGAACATATAAGGCCCTGTACATACGGTCGGGTTGTAACGGAACTCATTCACTTTATCGGAAATATATTCAGAGGTAAAGTTGTCAGAGAATTTCACGCCATTTTCAGTCTCTTCAATGGTAACGTCCTCTGGCACCCAGCCTGGCATATATTCCGGCGAGCCGGATACTAAAGCCTTGCCATAGTAATATGGGAGAAATTCCTTATCAATGTTAACGGAATAGGTCATATCATCAATCAAGTGCACGCCTTCAAAGGTATCTGTCTCCCCTGCAGAATAAGCAGCATAGCCAACGGCGTACCTTTGGATTCCCGCAGAAGCCTCTGCAGCCTCTAAATCCACCAGCATCTCATTGCTGCCCCAGAACAGATAGGAGAACACATAGTCCTTCGCTGTCACCGGCTCGCCATTGCTGAACTTCAGGCCGTCCTTAATCTTGATGGTAAAGGTCTTGGTGCCGTCCTCATTATCCACTTCCTCTAAAGAATCCACAACGGTCTCATTCACTTCCCATTTGCCTTCCTGGTTCACGCTTATGGTGTCAAGGCCAGTAATCATCTTATATACATAGTAATCCGATGCATTGTTGGTCCAGTATGGGGTCACGTCCCCACTGGTCTCGGTGCTGTCGCCGATGATGACCTGCTTGTTGCTGTAATTGCCGTCAGATGCGGTGTCTTCGCCTTCTTCGCCCCCATCAGCCTCTGCGTCATCGCCTGCGCCGTCTTCTGCATTGGCGTCACTGCTGCTGTCTTCCTCGCTGTCATTGTTGGCTGCATCCTCGCCAGACTCTTCCGTCTTGCTGGAATTGTCCGCATTGCCTCCCTGGTTGCCGCATCCGGCAAGCGTGCTAATCGCTAACGCACCGACCAGGAAAAGTGAAAGTAACTTCTTCTTCATACTTTTG